>NZ_VMLM01000022.1:43188-69742 GCF_013276695.1 Streptococcus sp. 4155 | reverse complement strand
TGCGGCTAGCTTCCTAGTTTGCTCTTTGATTTTCATTGAGTATTACAGTGAACAATTTTTCTAGCTATTGTAACAAAAAAGTCACCCGAAGGCAACTTTTTTCGTCCATAAACTTTCAAAAGAGAATGGCTTATTCAGAGCTAAAAGCTGCTGCTTGCTGCATTTGGTAATACTTACCCTTTCTAGCCATGAGATCCTGATGATTGCCATGCTCCACGATGTCGCCATCTACCAAGACAAGAATCAAATCCGCATCCTGAATGGTTGACAAACGGTGGGCGATGATAAAGCTTGTGCGCCCCTTCATGAGTTTTGCAAAGGCATCCTGTACTAGCACTTCTGTCCGTGTATCGATGGAGGAAGTTGCCTCGTCTAAGATAAGAATCTTTGGAATAGCCAAAAAGACTCGCGCTATAGTCAAGAGCTGGGTCTGACCGACAGAGAGAGATTCTCCTGCATTTTCTAACTTGGTATCGTATCCCTGTGGCAACTGTTGGATGAAAAAATCTGCATTGGCTGCTTTGGCAGCAGCAATCACCTGCTCCCGACTGGCTTCAGGATTTCCAAAAGCAATATTGTCATGAATGGTTCCTTGCTTGAGCCAGGTTTCTTGGAGCACCATGCCAAACTGCTGTCTCAATGATACTAGGGTATAATCATAAATGGATTGCCCATCCAGCAAGATATCTCCTGAGTTAATAGGATAGAAACGCATAAGAAGATTGATAAGGGTTGATTTTCCTGCACCTGTCGGACCAACGATGGCTACCTTGCTACCAGCTGGAATATCAATAGATAAATCCTTAATCAAAATCTTTTCAGGATGGTAACCAAAAGAGACATGTTTAAAGGAAATAGCTCCCTTAACTTGGTCACTGGTCAAGACTTCCTTGCCTGTTTCAGCAACCTCAGGACTTTCTAAGACAGCATAGACGCGCTCTGCGCAAGCCAGAGCACTTTGCAACTCAGCTAGCACTGAAGAAATATCGTTAAAGGGCTTGGTATACTGTTGGACATAGTTCAAAAAAGTCACTAAACGCCCAATGGTCAAGGTTGACCCCATCATGATACGATAAGCTCCTACTCCAGCTAGAATCGCATAAATGAGCGCATTGACAAAGCGAGTCGAAGGATTGACCGTTGAAGAATAAAAGATGGCCGACTGCGAATAGCCTGCGTAGTTGTCATTAGCCTCACACAGTCTTTTGATAAACTCTACCTGAGCATTAAAAGATTGAATAATAGTCTGCTGGCTAAGCGATTCTTCAATCAACTGAGTCTGAATTCCCCTTGTCTCTGTTTGCTTCTGGAAGAGATGATAGGAGCGTTTGGCAATAAAGCGTGAAACCACCATGGAAAGTGGCGTCAACAGCAAGACTAAGAGAGTCATGAGGAGGTGAATTTGCAGCATGGCTAGAATGCTAACCAAAATCATCAAGACACCAATGAAAAATTGGTTAAAAATCATGGTCAAGCCAGCTGCTAACTGTTCGATGTCCGTGGTTACCCGACTGACCATCTCTCCACTTCCTTGCCGCTCCACAAAAGCAATCGGTAAACGATGGAGCTTATAGATGATTCGCTCTCGCAAGTCTCTGGTATAAGAGAAGATTAGGCGATTATAAAGAAGAGGATTGGCCCATTGTACCAGAGTATTTCCTATAACTACCAAGATCATCTGGAGAAAAATCTGCCAAAAAACTGGTGAAGAACCAGCCACTAGGACTTGGTCGATGACCTGCCCAATCAAGATAGGTAGGTAGATTGATAAGCCAACCTGGGTAATAGTTCCTAGAAAGGCTAGGAAAAGGAGGAAGGGATTGCTTGCTAAATCTTTTGCCAAGCGTGTGAGCGTCTGGTTTGCAGTTTGTCGTCTCATGCTAGTCCTCCTTTCCATGTTGGGATGCATTGATTTCGCGATAAACTTGACTAGATTTCATCAAGTTCTCGTGCTTGCCGATAGCTAGGAGCTCTCCTTTTTCTAAGAGGAGAATCTGGTCAGCCATCTGTAAAGTCGAGGTTCGTTGAGAGATCAAGATTAAGCTCGTATTTAGCAAATTTTCTCGGATAGCTTTCAAGAGCTTAGACTCGGTAATGGTGTCGAGGGCCGAGGTCGCATCATCTAGGATGAGAAATGGAGCTTGGCGCAAGACTGCGCGAGCAATAGACAGCCTTTGTTTTTGTCCACCTGAGAAATTTCGACCTCCTGCCTCAACAGTGGCATCCAAGAGCCCTTCCTTTTCACTAACAAAATCCTTAGCTTGCGCAATCTCCAAGGCCTGCCAGAGTTCCTGGTCAGATACTTCTTGATGTAAACCTAGAGTCAAGTTAGAACGAATGGTTCCCTTAAAGAGTTCGACTTTTTGGGGCACATAGGCAATCCAAGACCGCCACTGCTCCAAATTAAGAGGACTACGTCCATTTCGATAAAGGTCTATACTCCCCTTGTCTGCTGGATAAAGTCCAAGTAAGACTTGCACCAAGCTTGATTTACCAGAACCAGTTCCTCCGATGATACCAAGGATTTGCCCTTGCTTCATATTAAAGGAAATGTCTCTCAGAGAAGGCTGGGCCGCATCAGGATAGGTAAAGGTCAGTTCTTGAACTTGTAAAACCTGATCACTGCTAGCTTGCTTTTGTTCTAATTCTGAATGAATATCTTCTGGAGCCTCAGCAAAAACTTCCTCGATTCGCTTAGCTGAGATGTAGGACTGGTTGAGGGAATTGATCAGCATGGCTAGCTTGACCAATTCCACCAAAATCTGTAAGAGGTAATTGATAAGAGCAATGAGAGCACCTTGACTGAGCACTCCTCCTTGAATTGAAATATAGCCTTGCCAGATAATAACGAGAAGAGTTCCATTGACAATCAGATAGGTCAGAGGTGTTAATAAACTAGACCAGAAACCTGTCTTTTCTTGTAATCTAGCATAAACTTGGTTAAGGGTTTGAAAAATCTGTAACTCTCGTTTTTCTTGACCAAAAGCACGAATAACCCGCATCCCTTGCAATTGCTGGCGCGTTTCCTGAACCAGTTGGTCCGTTTTCTTTCTGAGACTACTGTAGAGAGGATTGACCAATCGAGATAACCCTACAATGACAATGGTCAAAATGGCAACCATGACTAAGAACCAGAAAGTCAACTCAGCTGAGATTCGATAAGCCATAAAAATGGCACCAAAAACGATAATGGGCGCTCGCAAAAAGAGACGCAGGAATTGATTGATACCAGTCTGAATCTGGTAGGTATCCGAAGTCAAGCGAGTGACCAAACTAGAAGTTGTCAGACGGTCTCTGCTGTCCTTGGACAAGGAAAGAATATGACGATAAAGATCGTTTGTCAATTCCTTAGCAAAGCCTACTGCTGCCTTTGCTGAGTAAAATTGAGCTATCAAGGCCACTAAAACGCCAATTACTGCAAAGATAAGGAGCAGGCCAATCTGCATCCAGAGATGACCTTGATCTCCCTGAGGTAAAGATTGGTCAACAATCCCAGCAATCACCATGGGAACCAAGAGCTCAAAAACAGCTTCTAACAGCTTGAACAAGGGGGCTAAAATTGATTCCTTGATGTAGGGTTTGAAGTAAGATAATAGGTGTTTCATAAATCCCTTCTATTCATATTCTAGAAATGAAGAAAGTGGGAAGCCCCACTCTCTGTTTTATTTGTTTAAGTAAGGCAATAGATAGCCATATCCTGCTTTTTCCATCTCATCCTTGGCCACAAAGCGTAAAGAAGCAGAATTGATACAGTAACGGAGGCCGCCTAACTCCCGCGGTCCATCTGTGAAAACATGACCCAAGTGAGCGCTGCCTGAACGAGAACGAACTTCAATTCGCTCCATTCCATGGCTCAGATCCTTGTAATAATGAATCAACTCTTTGGAAATCGGACGGCTAAAACTTGGCCAACCACAACCTGAAGCAAACTTATCCTTGGCAAAAAAGAGTGGCTCACCCGTCGTAATATCTACATAAATCCCCTCTTCAAAGGTTTGGTCATAGGCATTGGTAAATGGAGCCTCTGTAGCAGCTTCTTGTGTGACACGATAAGACTCTTCAGATAGACTGGCCTTCAACACCTCTTGACTAGGCTTTTCATAGTTTGCTGCATCAATCAATGGCTTATCAGCATCGGTCACATCGATATGACAGTAACCTGAAGGATTCTTCCTGAGATAATCTTGGTGGTAGTCTTCAGCCAGAATGTAGTGGCGTAATTGCTCCACTTCTACTGCAATCTTTCGACCCAGCATGCGTTCCTGCTCCTGTACCACTGTGTAGATAGCTGGCAAATCTGCTTCATCCTGATAATAAATCCCAGTTCGATATTGGCGACCACGGTCATTCCCTTGTTGATTGATAGATAGAGGATCGATAACTCGGAAATAATAAAGTAAAATCTCTCTGAGTGACACTTCCTTCTCATCGTAAATCACTTGGACCGTTTCTGCATGGTCTGTTTCCTTGATCAACTGGTAATTGGTCGTTTCGACTTGACCATTAGCGTAGCCAACACTGGTTTCTAGCACTCCAGAAATGCGTGAAAAATATTCCTCTAGGCCCCAAAAACAACCACCTGCTAGATAAATTTCTGCCATCTTTATTTCTCCTTTATCACGTTTTTAACTAATACTCTTCGAAAATCTCTTCAAACCACGTCAGCTCACATCTGCAACCTCAAAACAGTGTTTTGAGCTGACTTCGTCAGTTCTATCCACAACCTCAAAACAGTGTTTTGAGCAGCCTGCGGCTAGCTTCCTAGTTTGCTCTTTGATTTTCATTGAGTATAAACTTCTTTTCACAAAAAGGATATGAAACCCTCTGGTCAAGAGTTTCCCCATCCTATCTTCTATTCTTTATTTTGCTTCTACACGGACACCTTGGGTATCAACTCTCAAGTCATGCAGTTTTCCTTTGAAAGGTTGCTTTTCCAATTCTGCCTTAATCCTTGGCATCTTGTCATGAGAAGCCAGAACCATAACTGTCGGCCCAGCACCAGAAAGGTAGGTTGCATAGGCCCCATTTTCTTTGGTCACTTGCTTAATCATCGCAAATTCTCTTACCAAGTCCTGACGATAGCGCTCATGGAAGAGGTCTCCCTCGATTGCTTGCCCAGCGGTCACCATGTCTCCTGCCAACAAGGCAGCAACCGCTACATTGGCGATAGAACTTGCAGCAACAGCTTCCTTATAAGACAATTTTTTAGGCAAGACACTACGGCTGTCGCGAGTACGTAATTCATAGTTTGGAATGTAAGCTAGAAAATCACACTCTGGAAAGTCTGCTACGATAGCAGAGACTTGCCCTTCAACAGAACTTGCAATAACGAGATTACCATAAATGGCTGGAGCCACATTATCAGGGTGTCCTTCAATCTTGGTCGCTAACTGCAATTTTTCATGATCAGACAAGTCGAGTTGCCCCAATTGGTTGGCTAGTTCAATCCCAGCCACAATAACTGAGCTGGAAGAACCCAAACCACGCGCCAAGGGAACATCACTGGTCATTTTCAAGCGTCTAGGTTTCAAATCTGGTACAATTTGCAAAGCGATTTTGAGCAAGAGATTACGCTCATCATGTGGAATCCATTTGCCAATCTGGTGTTCAATCAACCACTCATCTCCTTCTTCGCAGACCTCAATTTGAAGATACTTGGTTACAGCTACACCGACCGAGTCAAAACCTGGCCCGATATTGGCACTGGTTGCAGGTACAATAATCTTCATCTTATTCTCCTAGCACCTTGAAGGTATTCAAGAGGTCGAATTCTGAAACCTTCTTCAATTCAGCTGAGACATTTTCAAGCTGGGCTTTATTAATCTTGTGTGTGATGATAACGACACGCGCCTTGTCACCCTCTTTGCCATCTTGAAGGATTTGCTTAAAGGAAATATCTTGAGCATTGAAGATTTCAGCCAACTTCAAGACCTGACCTTTTGAGTCTGGAGCCAAGATTGAGAAATAGTAGTTTGCTTTGACATCTTCAGGATTTGCCAAGACCAAGTCACGGCTATATTCGTTGAAGTCTTTGCCAATAGTACCATCATTCAAACGACGAACGATACGGACAATATCAGCTACAACACTTGTTGCAGTTGGTTTTTGACCCGCACCTGGTCCGTAGTACATAGACTCACCAATACCGATAGATTCTACAAAGACAGCGTTCATTACGCCATTCACACTAGCAAGTGGGTGCGCTTTAGGTAGGAAGGTTGGAGTCACTTCTGCAGCAATACCTGAAGAAGTTTCCTCAATAGAACCAACCAATTTCACTACGTAACCAAGCTCTTGAGCTACAGCTACGTCTTCTGGTGTGATATTGCGGATTCCCTTGTGGGCTACATCATCAAAGGCAATCTTCATGCCAAAGGCAAATTGGCTCAAAATAACCATCTTGTAGGCTGCATCAATCCCATCTACGTCATTCGTCGGATCGCTTTCTGCAAATCCTAGACGTTGTGCTTCCGCAAGAGCATCATCGTAAGACCAGCCTTCTTCCACCATCTTGGTCATCATGAAGTTGGAAGTTCCGTTGACTACTCCAAGCACGCGCGTAATTTTATCAGAAGCCAAGGAATTTGCTAAAGTACGAAGAATTGGAATCCCACCAGCTACTGCTGCTTCGTAGTAAAGTGCTACATTGTGGGCTTTAGCGATTTCTAGCAATTCTGCGCCATGGACAGCCAAAAGGTCCTTGTTAGCAGTAACAACGTGTTTTCCAGCTTCCAAGGCACGAGTGATAAAGGTTTTAGCAGGTTCGATACGCCCCATCAATTCCACTACGATTGTAATGTCTTGATCTGATAAAATATCATCCACATTGGTTACAAAGTTAAAGTCATTCCCTGCTGCAAGTAAGCGATTCTTTTCATCTTCATCCTTGACCAATACCTTAGCAACTTCAATCTCTGAATGTGCTGATTGATTGATTTTTTCTCCATTTTCCTTTAGGAGGAAAGGCACACCACTTGCAACGGTACCAAATCCTAGTAAAGCAATTTTAACTGTCATCTTTATCTCCTCGAAATTTTCTAATATAGCCATTATAACAGAATTTTGTGAAAATTCCTATTATAGTAAATCACTATTTCAGTATAAAAAGAAAAAACGAATCAGACGATTCGCTCTTCTTAAAATCTGAAAATAGCTTTCCAGAAAGGATTAGCCGATTTTTTGCAGATTGAGCACTGCATCGTGACTCATCAAGACTTGACCATACTCTTGTAAGACTGAGCGACTGATATCACTATCGTCTGCAAACTCGCGCATACGGGCCAACAGCCAAGCTGGATATGGGCTTGGATGATTTTCAATATCCACTAAAATGGTCAAATAATAGCGCTCGTTCATTTTGTAGAGTTCAGAAGTTTCCATTTCAAAAGTCACTGTCTTGGCAAAAACTACCAAGTCAGCCAACTTAGCAAAAGAAAGGATGTAGTAGATGTAAGGTTCTTTCTTACTCTCAGCTTCTTGTTCAGCCTGCTCTTGCTCTTCTTCCTTGGCTTCAACTTGCTCAAGAGATTGAATGGCTTCGATATCATCCTTGGTTTTGTCTGCGATGCTTTTTTCCAGGGTTTTGATAAATTCATCTGGAGACATTTGAGCCAATTCTTCCATATCTGGCAAATCCGATAAGTCTTCAAAATCTAGATTTTGGTCAATCTTTGACTTGGTCACAAAGACATCTACCTTATCAGGTTTTGGAGTCACACGGAAGCTCAACATGCCTGTATCCAGAAAGCTATCAGGCATCTCTAGCTCATCCAAGATAGCATAAAAGAACTCTTCTGTTTTTTCTTGAGGAACGAGAAAGTCAGCAATCTCCATTCCACGATCCATCAAATCCTCTAAAGACATAGTGATTTTTAAAGTTGTATCACTAATTTGTTTCATTTTCATTGCTAGTAACCTCATACTTTCAGTTCTATCTATTATACTAGATTTTTACGATTTTATCAAAAGAAGGCTCCTCTATACGGATAGATTTTCCCTAGGGTCTTTCTATAGGAGACTCCAAAAGAAAATTTCTGCAGACAGATAGAAAAAGCCTTCAAAATCAGCTCTTAGCCGATTTTGAAGACCTCATACATCAGAATACTTATAATTTAAAGGTTGCTACACCGAGGATAGAACGATTTAAGTTTCTGAGAATTTGAAGACTTTGCTCAAATTTCTTATAACGAGTCACTCCGTACTCTTCAACAAGAAGGACTGTATCTCTTTCCAAAAGAGATGATACATCCTGCAAATCTACAAAATGCATTCCTTTTAAAGCTTCTTGACTCTGTTTCAATTTATCTAGGATAGCTTTATTTGAGCTAACGATGGTCAATTCCTGTCCAGTATTTTTGTATGACAAAACATCTGCTAGGTTAGCAATTGTTGTAATCTCTGTTACAAAATCAATTTGATACTGAGAAAAATCACCTACTCTATTGATTGTTGGATTAAAGAGATAAACTAACACATTTCCCATCACAACCAAAATCACACAAACCACTCCAATAACAACTAAACGAAGAATCAGATTTTTCACATTTAAGCCAAGCGCTGTTTCACCATTTGCGTTCAATTCTTTAGAGTTGATGGTTTCCAGTTTTTCAATTTTCACATTTGCATAAGCATGTTTAAATTTCTCAATCAACCCATCAATTTTTTTCTCTAACAAGTCATTGGCATCTTTACTTGATGTCAAAATTTTCACACCAACCCCTGCATCGTCAATCATATAGTAGACGGTCAATTTTTTCCACCAATAGTCATTCGTTGAATTTTTCAAGGTTGTTTCCGTCGTGTCTAATTCACTGGCAATTTTTTTCAACTCACTGGGTTCTACATCATTGAAAAGATAAGCTCCATTCAAATTACCATCAATCAATTTCCCATAAAAATCACTATAACCACCAATTTGATGATTCAAAATCGTTTTGGCCGAATCTTCTGGAGGAGTGATTTTATAGATAAGATAAGTTGAATAACTTGTTGTATCTTTGACAGTGTTTTTATTCCTAACTGCTTTAATTGTAAATGGTACAGCAATGAGAGCAAATAAAGCGATGAGAGCTAAAATATTTGCTTTTCGTTTTTTATAAAGATTTGCAAACAAATCAGCTACTGAATAATGTTCAAACATGATTTTTTTCTCCTTTGTTTAGTAGATACTAGTTTTCCTTTGTAAGCATTTTTGCTACAAATATAATCACAAGAACAATTCCCCAGAATTGCATTGTAAATAAATTGAAGAAACTTTCTGAAAAGCTGCTTCTTGGCATAAAGAATAGATTATTCAAGATGAGTAGGGATAAAGCAAATAGGATTGTCCTTGAGCGATAGGCTACTTGCAGCATGGCTATAAATAATACGCCGAGTAAGAAACTAAGCAGAAAGACTCCAATCATACCATAGTCGGTATACAACTCCATGATATAACTACTTCCGATACCATGCCCTTTCAGGTATTCCTTGTTCAAGACAAGATAGGATAGATTGTGGGCATAACTATTACTATCAATAGCTAGTTCCACACTATTGGTTGTATGTTCAAAGGCTTTTCCTCCGAAAATGGCTCCCAAACTCCCCCTTGCAAAATAATCAAGAACAGGACCAAAAGTAAAATTACGGAAATCTCGGTAAGGGAGGCTACTGTTAAATAGAAAACCTCGAGCCAGAACACCAAAACTAGTCCCTTGTTTATAGATAAAGTCAAGTAAGATATCCCAGAAACCTGTATGGGAAACTTGGACATTATCCCGTACATAATTGAGTACTCCCATCGCTAACATGAGAATAGGAGAACCTACAAAAATCGCTAACTTTTCTTTAAACCCAATCCATTTTCCTTTTTCAGTTTGCTCCCGCATAAAGTAATAAACAAAAGCAAATAAAATACTTAAAATAAAGGGATTTCGTGTCCCAATTGCCAAATGAATAGTATTAGCTGCAATAAAGGAGACAAGCACTGCTGTGGCCTGCAATTTCTTTGGCTTGGTTGCCAGATACATACACATTGCATAGACCGTAAAGGTAGACAAAATGTAGGTAAAATAAGGCAGTTTACTTTCAAAATTTGCATAGTAGGCATAGTAGGAAGTCTGCAAACGATACAAGAGCCGTTCAAATAACCGAATGAAATAGAAAGGATAGGTTAGAAGAAAAACTCCTAGTGATACAAAGCGTAACCGCTTGATATAAACCTCTTTTAGAGAATTTCCTATATTTGCTACTTTTATTTTCTTCCTAGCTATGAAGTAACGAGCCAGAATGCCTCCTGTGGTCAAGCCCAGAATCGAAACCATGACAACTATAAAGGCAAAACGATAGGCTATTGGATGATAGGTATCCAAAGCACCATCCCTAAAATAATCAATGGTCGGTCTTGATACCAGAAATACAAAAATGGTTAAATAGAAAATAAAATGGATTAAGTAATACTTGATATCATTCCAACAAGCAATTAAGCTACTAACCAACAAGAACAATAAAGTAGAAAGTAAGCTAACATTATTATTATTAAACAGATACACAATTCCACTTACTAGCGTCAAGGCATAACTGACTATGGTCAAACTAAATAATAATCGTTTCCCATCAATCACTTGGTCACCCCCGTTCTAATGTAATTTTTTAGATTTTTCAATATTTTTCAGTAATAAGAATCGATATAAGGAAATATTTATGAATAGGGCCAAAGCACTAATTCTTCTCCCCTTACGGAAAATTGGATTCCTAGCAATAGCAAAGACATGGCCTTTTAAAAAACGATGAATCTGAGAATAGGCTTCAAATTGTTTATACTGATCATCTAGTAACATCTTATCCAGAATAAAGAAGTGGGCATAGGCCAATCTGAAAAAAGTGACCTCTTTCAAGTCAGGATAGTTTTTCACAACTTCATTATAAAACTTTTGGTAGATATCAATATAGGCTAAATCCTTCTCTGCATAGGGTTTGGTCGTAATACTATCCCCTCTATGGAAATAGTAATAATAGGGTTTAGTATTAACCACATACTTCTTGGCCAACTTGATTAAATCAAAATGGTAATAGGCATCTTCGTAAATCAACCCCTTAGGAAAGGATAGGGCAGTTGCAATCTGTCTCTTGATTAGCTTATTGCAAATCGTCCCAGGTATTTTTTCACCTATGAGGTATTCCTTTAGAAATGTTTGAGAATCACAGACAAAATAGTCATCCTGATTGGCTGACTGTGGGCTTTCATCATTAGCATAGACATTCATGACACCACAGCTTGAAACATCCGCATCTTCTTGAACTAATTGCTCATATAAGCTCTGAATCATTTCTGGATGGATATAATCATCTGAGTCAATAAAAATCAGATAATCCCCGTGAGCCTGCTTCATCCCATCATTTCGTGCTTGCGACAATCCTTCGTTCTTTTTATGAAGCACTGACACCCTGTCATCTTGTTCAGCGATTGAATCACACAAGCGACCACTTTCATCTGTTGCACCATCATCAACAAGAATAATTTCCAGATTTTGATAGGTCTGCTTCTGAATGGAAGCTATCGATTTTTCTAGGTACTGCGCCACATTATAGACTGGCACAATCACACTAATTAATGCAGTTTCCATGCTACTCCTCTAATAGTTTTTCTACTTGTTCGATTTGTTTTGTAATTGTAAATTGTTGAATGAATTGGCTAGCCTCATCGACATCAAAGTTTGAGGCAGAAGTCATGTAATTAGTAATCGCCTGAGCTGCCTCTTGATTGCTCTCAATGATTTGTCCAAATCGTCCTTCTTGGGATAATTCCTCAGCCCCTCCAACGTCCGTAGAGATAAAAGGGAGTCCCAGACTCAAGGCCTCCACATACACTCCAGGAAAACCTTCTTGTTTAGACATAGACAAGAGAACTTTCGTCTGAGATAGATACTGATAAGGATTTTTTTGATAACCAAGGAAATGTACATAGTCCTCAATCCCATACTCTTTGACTCGTTTTTTCAGTTCCTCTTCCATATCACCAGCCCCGATAAAATAGAGATGATAGTTTTTTCCCTCTTGGTGTAATAATCGTATCACTTCCACTACACGGTCAGAACCCTTATTTTCCTCAATCCGTCCGATAGTACAGATACTTTGAGGAGCAATCTCGATATCGATCTTCTCTTGAGATTTTTCTAGAATAGTCTGAAAATCATATCCATTGTAGATTGTCTGTAATTTAGAAGTATAATCTGGATAAACTTCCTTGATAGAATTGCTGGTCTTTTTTGAAATCCCTACAATTGTATTCGCAGCATCCAACTGGCTTCTATGTGATTCTCTTTTAGAGCTATCCTTAAGAAGTTCTTCAATACTTCCATGAATCCAAGATATCTTCTTGACTTCTCTTCTTTTAGAGAACAACAGTGGTGGATTCATAATGGTAAAAGAAACTTCAACATCATAATCATCTTTTACAAGCAAACGACGAGCCAGTCTTGGAAAATAAATTCTCATTCTCCACAAAAAAGCTCGTAACCATCTGGTTTGGCGATAATCTTGAAGGGATTTTAAAATGCCTACATGCTTTGGAACAGATTCATATCCCTTGTCAAAGTGCTCCATTTCAAGAATATCAATATCATACTTTTCTGGATCCAGATTTGAAACAATGGTTGATAGAATCTTCTCTGCACCACCTCCAAGAGAAAAAGACCACATAAAAAATAAGATTTTTTTCTTAGCCACCATATTCTCCCTTGTATTCTGTATAAGACTTATCCATATCAGCGATGACAGCATCATGATGCGGTACCTGCTTGTCTGCTGGTGGAGGCGTCATATAATCCCCAAAAGCAGTTCTGAGATAGACATCATAGCCGATTGGAATAGGCATCTCTGTTCCTTCAAATGGCAAGAAAAGATTGTCTTCAAAAGATGTGATTGGGTACTTGTTTCTCATGTAGCCAGGACCTGAGCATAATTCTGTAATGCCATCACAATCAGCCAAATCATACTTAGTCATTTCTTTCTCAGCTTTTTTCCAGATGCGATAACAGAGAGATTTTGGAGTCAAACCCAGTAAAATGCGACTTCCCCATTTCATGAGAGCACCATGCTTTTCTGGAATAGTTTGCGCACAAAAGAGTGAATAAATCAAGGCCCAACGAACCTGTTTTTTCCGCTCAGCTGGATTTTTCGGATAATAATCCAAAGGCAAAACATCCAAGGCCAGACCATGTGGCAAATCCAAATCCTGCTGATAAGGCTTGATACAGGTGGTTTCCTTGTCACGAATGGTAATAAAAAGATTACGATCAACAAAATCCTTGTGACTCTTTGACAAGAAATAACGTTCATCTGCATAACGAGGCCATAATTCTGCTAATTTCTCATAATCTTTACGAGGCATAAAAAAGTCTAGGTCGTCGTCCCAAGGAATAAATCCCTTGTTTCGAAGGGCACCAATAGCGCCTCCGCCACAGAGATAACAGAGCAAATCATGTTCTTTACAAAAGGCCACAAAATATTCAGCCATCTCCAGACTACGAGCCTGAATTGCTTTTAAATCAGTCATATTGTTCATTATTCTTTCTATCGTATCGTTTCATTATACCACAAACAAGGGGTGAAAATCTATTGCAGACTGTAAAAAATCAAAGCCTGACTGCTATCCAAATAGCTATCAAACTTTGATTTTTCTGTCTTATACTCTTCGAAAATCTCTTCAAACCACGTCAGCTTCACCTTGCCGTAAGTATAGGTAACTGACTTCGTCAGTCTTATCTACAACCTCAAAACTGTGTTTTTAGCAGCCTGCGGCTAGCTTCCTAGTTTGCACTTTGATTTTCATTGAGTATTATCTTATCTCAAGCCCATTTGAGCGAGCTTGGTTTGATATTTGTTTTGATCAACCAGCAAGCCCAAGCCTCCATAAACATCATAGGCATCTACCCAGTCACCCAGTTCTGGAATCGTCAATTTTTCAATACCATTTTTTGCTCCATCCAAAACAGATAAACCGTTTGTTAGGAGGAAAGTATAGGGTACGTTGGTTGAGGTCATAGCAAAAACCTTTCCAAGAGCTTCAGAACCAGTGAAAAGTTTAGTGGGATCTTTAATTTGCTCTAAAATTGCTGTTAAAACTTGTTGCTGTCTTTTTGTACGGCCGTAATCCGCCTCATCGTCATCACGGAAACGAGCATAATTGAGCAAGGTTGAACCGTTCATCTGCTGTTTTCCGACTTTGATGGTTTGGGTTGGAGACTCAGTCTCAGTAGCGTGTAAATCATCTCCGACTGTAGCTTCTGTTAGTGGGCGCCCATTCAATGTTGAAAATTGAGCATCAATTGTCACCCCATCAGGGAAAAGTGTGTCAATCGCTGTTGCAAAGGCCTGAAAATCGACCAAGGCATAGTACTTAATGTCCAAGTCAAAATTATCTTTCAGGACTTGGCGAACCATTTCTGCCCCTTTTTGCCCCTCTTGTTCTCCTAACTCATAGGCTACGTTTAACTTGTTATCCGTCTGTTTTCTACCGTTAATGACTTGACTATAACCATCTATATAGACCAAATTATCACGCATGAAGCTGACCAACTTCATTTTCTTATCTGAGCCGCCAACATTTAATACCATAATAGAGTCCGTCCGCGTCTCAGCACTGTTTTGGCCGATTCGACCATCCGTCCCCATGATCAAAATATTAACCCCGTCTCTAGTGTCCTGACCATTAAAGACTTGAACCTGTGCTGCCTTAGCATCAGCAGTTTTCTTTGCACTAGCATCTTGGTAACCACGTAAAAACATGAATACCATGGCTAAAGCCACACAGACCAAAAGTGAAAAAATCACCATAAAAATGCGTTTAAGACGGAGCTTCCGTCTTTTCTTTTTGGGAGGGGAAGAGAGTGCTTGTGATTTGGATTGTGAGCGACTCCGGTTCGCATAGCTTGGTAAGTCAACCTGCTCTTCTCTTTCTTGTTCCAAGCTAGAGCTACTATTTCCCCTAGCAAGAGTTAGCTTTTCTTGCAAATAGGCAAACTCATTTTTTTCTCTCTCATTGAGATAATGAATATTTTTTAGCAAATAATCATAACGTAATTTTTCATGATGACTGAGAGGATTTTCTTTACTCATCTTCTCTCCTTTCTATAGTCTGATATTGGATAAATAGGATAGGCACCCAGAACTTTATACTGGATTCCGATGGCTTCTAGTTCTTTTTGGGCAAAGTGAACCAAGTCCTTATCAGTATAGTCCACATCGATAATGAAAAAGTATTCGCCTAGCGCTGTCTTGAGTGGACGACTTTCAATTTTTGTCAAGTCAATTCCTCGCCAAGCAAAGGTCGACAGGGCCTTATAAAGTGCACCTGGAAGGTTGTCAGGTAATGTCAAGGCCAAACTCATCTTTTCAGTTTGTGCTTGCAAGGGAATACTAGGCTTTTCAGCTCCTAGAACCCAGAAACGTGTGAAATTGGCTTCCATTTCCTGAATATCCTCGGCAATCAGTTCCAATCCATATTCTTCAGCAGAACTTCTAGGTGCAACTGCTGCAAAGGGCTGGTCTGGATGTTCGGAAATAAAACGGGCCGCATAAGCTGTACTAGCTGTTACCTCGATTTGAGCCTCTGGATATTGTTCATCGATGAATTTCTTTCCTTGAGCCAAGGCCTGTGGATGTGAAAAAATCTTTTCAATCTTAGTACGGCCTGGAACCACCATCAACTGCTGATGAATAGGCTGAACGATTTCTGCTACTGCTTGGATGTGAGCCTGATGAAAAAGATAGTCCAAGGTTTCATGAACACTACCCTCAATAGAATTTTCAACTGGCACCACAGAATAGTCCACTAATCCTTGCTCATAAGCCTTGATGACATCTGTAATGTTGGCAAAAGCCTGCAATTCCTCATTAGGAAAAGCTGTCTGCACAACATGGTGTGAAAATGATCCCTTGGGACCTAGATAAGCAATTTTCATCTTAGTTCCTCTATAATTTCCTCCGGACTTAGCTTGGTCACATCCAAAATCCGACTAGCCACTTCCTCATACCAAACCTGTCTTTCTTGGAAAATAGCTGCAAGTTCTTCCTTGCTATTATTTAGAAAAAGCGGGCGCTGATTATCCTTATCAGCTGCGATACGTTGGTAGAGGGTTTCAAAATCTGCTTTCAGGTAGATGTTATCTGTATTAGTCTTGAGTAAGTCACGATTTCTCTGAGAAATAACCACTCCTCCTCCAGTTGACACGACTTGGTCTGTTTGTAGTAAATCAGCTAGGACTTCTGACTCTACCTGACGAAAGGCCGCTTCGCCCTTTTCCGCGAAAAATTCCGCAATGGACATACCTAAACGCTTCTCTATCAGAGCATCCATATCAAGGTAGTCTGGGTCTAAACCTCTTGCAATAGTCGATTTGCCAGCACCCATAAAGCCTAGTAACACCTTAGCCATGAGTCAAGTTCTCCAAATCATCAAAGAAGCTAGGATAGCTGGTATTGATGGCTTCTGCCCGATCAAGTTCCACTTCTCCATCTGCAACCAAGAGAGCTGCGATGGCTGTCATCATGCCAATTCGGTGGTCTCCAAACGTATTGACTCTAGCACCGTAAAGAGCGGATTTTCCTTTGATAATCATTCCATCTGCTGTAGGTGTGATATCTGCTCCCATACTATTCAGGGCGTCTGCCACCACCTGAATGCGGTCTGTTTCCTTGACCTTAAGTTCCTCAGCATCCTTGATAACTGTTACACCTTGGGCTTGGGTCGCAAGTAGGGCAATAATAGGCAATTCATCAATCAAACGTGGAATCAAAGCGCCACAAATCTCTGTTCCTTTCAAGTCAGAAGACTCAACAATCAAGGTTGCAGATTTAGCGACTGGATCGATTTCAGTTATTTCCAATTTTCCACCCATGGCACGAATGACATCAATAATACCGATGCGAGTTTCATTGATCCCCACATTCTGCAGCACTAGACGAGAATTTGGAACAATCAAACCTGCGACTAACCAAAAGGCTGCACTGGAAATATCTCCTGGTACGACCACCTTCTGTCCTGTCAATTTTTGTGGCCCTTGGACTGTGATTTTCTTACCGTCCACACTTAAATGACCACCAAATTGTTTCAACATATCTTCAGTATGATTACGGGTGCACTCTTTTTCGATAATAACTGACTCCCCCTTAGCTTGTAAGGCTGCAAACATCAAGGCTGACTTGACTTGGGCAGAGGCAATTGGCAACTCATAATGAATAGGTCTTAGGTTTTTCGTCCCTTTTAAGCGAAGGGGAGGCAAGTCTAGTTCAGTTTGCCCTGAAATGCTGACGCCCATTTTTTTCAGTGGAAGGGTCACACGGTCCATAGGACGTTTGGATAGACTGTCGTCTCCGAACATTTCTACTTCAAAGTCTGCACAAGCAAGAACACCTGAAATCAGACGAATCGAGGTTCCAGAATTTCCCATATCAAGAGCATTTTGCGGAGCTTTTAGGCCGTCCATACCGACACCTTGAATGGTAATAACCCCATCTTTATCCTCAATATCAACACCAAGGTCACGAAAAACCTGCACGGTCGAAAGAACGTCTTCACCTCGCAGAATATCATAAACCTTAGTCTCACCCTCAGCCAAACTTCCAAAGATAATGGAACGGTGGCTGATAGACTTGTCACCTGGAACGCGGATACTGCCATGTAAGTGGCAAATGTTTGTTTTTAGTTTCATACTGAACCTCATACTTGCAATACTTTTACCTATTTTATCATAAAAAGCCAGAAATTCCTTAAAAATTCCTGACTTTATGATAGTTATTTTCTTATTTTAGCAATTCTGAAACTGGTTCGAAAACAATTTTTTCAATGTCAGAAAGGTAAATGGCCAATTGTTGTTGCTTGGTAAAGAATTCTGATAAGAGGCCATTCCCTTGAATCTGCTTGCCAAAGCCTTCCATCTTAGCTTGGAAAGAAGCGTCTGGCATTTGACCTGTCTGAGCCAGTCTTTGAATTTCCTCTTGGAAAGCAACATATTCTGTAAAGATTTTGCTCGCCTCAGCATCTGCTGAAATCGCATCTTTAGCTGCTTTAACAGCCTTGTATTCTGGTAATTCGCGTAGACCGCGACTGAGTTCGTTTGCACTATCGTAAATATTTGGCATAATTTTCTCCTTATTTGACAACGACTGTGTAGTCGGTATTTTCTGTTATGAGATGCTCGGCTCGTTCCAAGTCTTGAGCATTTTTAAATGAAATTTGTAGGATTCCGTGAATATCTTCACGATTTTCCTCGTTGATGTGGATGTTAACCAAGGAAGTTCCACGTAGCAGTTCCAAAATCCGCAGGATGACATCTTCTTCATCAGGAACGTCAACATAGAGGTCGTAAGAGCTATCCACACCACCACGCTTATGGATTTCCATGGTCTGGCGTTGTTCACGCGCTTGGTTAAAAAAGTTCCAAATTTGCTCTTCATCCCCCTTACTAATGGCCTGACCAATCGCTTCCAAACGTTCCTTAAAATCCTCAATTCGGTCTAGAATAGTCTCACGATTGGACAAGAGAATAGAGGTCCACATACCCGGCTCGCTTTCCGCAATTCGGGTCATATCTCGAAAACCACCGGCCGCAAAGCGCCTTACCATCTCATGTTCTTGAGCATAGACCGCAGTCTGCTCCATGAGACTAGAAGCCAGAATATGAGGGAAATGGCTAATCTGAGAAGTCACACAATCATGCTCCTGGGCATCAATCTCGATAAAACGGGCATGAAGACCTGAAAGCAGATCCTTCATTTCCTTAAGCGTGTCCTGACTTGTCAGGCTTGAAGGTGTAAAGATATAATAGGCATTTTCAAAAAGATTGACATCCGCAGAAGCAGCCCCTGTCTTGTGACTACCAGCCATGGGATGGGCTCCGACAAAGCGAACAGACTTGCCAGCTAAATAGTTCTCCGCCGCATCTACAATGGCTGACTTAGTCGAACCAGCATCTGAAATAATGACACCTTCTTTCAAGTCCAAGTTGGCCAACTCCTTAATAAAGGAAATGGTTTGTTTGATTGGCAAGCTGAGAATGATGATATCTGCCAAAGGAGCAAAACTGGCAAAATCATCCGTTGCACGGTCAATCATGCCTTCTTTCAAGGCAATATCTCTCGAAGCTTGACTGCGATTATACCCTAAAATTTCATAATCTGGATGATCGCGTTTGATACCAAGCGCCATAGAGGCACCAATCAAACCAAGACCTGCGATATAGATTGTTTTTGCCATAGGAACTCCTTAATAGTTCTTTGTATAATCTCGGTGTTGGGCTACCGCTTCTTTTAATTCCTCTAGATTGTCTGATGAGAATTTTTCAAGGATTTCTTGTGCCAGAACCGTTGCCACAACGGCTTCCATAACCACTCCTGCTGCTGGAAGAGCGGTCGGATCACTTCTTTCGACTGTTGCCTTGTAGGGTTCATGGGTTTCGATATCCACACTCATAAGTGGTTTGTAGAGAGTAGGAATGGGCTTCATCACGCCGCGAACAACAATCGGTTGCCCATTAGTCATACCACCTTCAAAACCTCCCAGATTGTTGGTACGGCGGGTATAACCGTCTTCTTTAGACCAGAGAATTTCATCCATGACTTGGCTGCCTTTACGATAACCAGCTTCAAAGCCAAGACCAAATTCCACCCCTTTAAAAGCATTGATAGAGACAACTGCCTGGGCCAATCGCGCATCCAATTTTCTGTCCCATTGGACATAGGAACCAAGACCAACTGGAACACCTCCAACGACTGTCTCCACAACCCCACCGATGGTATCTCCATCACGCTTGATTTGGTCAATATAATCCTTGATTTCCTGTTCCCGTTCTTGGTTGACAATAGAAACGTCAGACTGGGCAGCTCGTTTCTTAATCTCAGCAACTGTGAGATTCTCAGGAACATCGATTTCCTTGCCACCAAAAACCACGACATGATTAGCAATCTCCATACCCAGCTCAGCCAAGAGGCGTTTGGCCACTGCCCCCACTGCTACCCGCATGGTGGTTTCACGAGCTGATGAACGCTCCAAAGAATTTCTTAAATCATCAAAACGGTACTTGATGCCCCCAACTAAATCGGCATGACCTGGACGAGGATGGGTGATTTTTCGTTTGCTTTTAAGGCGGTCTTCAATGTCCTCTGCAGACATGATGTCCAGCCATTTCTGGTGGTCCTTATTGACGACATCCATGGTAATAGGCGCCCCTGTCGTCTTCCCGTGGCGAACGCCCGAAGTAAAGATAACTTGGTCGCTCTCAATTTTCATACGACCACCGCGGCCGTAGCCACCCTGACGGCGTTTAAGGTCGCCATTGATATCCTCAGCTGTCAAAGGAAGCCCAGCTGGAATTCCCTCAATGATAGCTGTCAGACGGGGTCCGTGTGATTCTCCTGCAGTTAAATATCTCATACACTCTCCTTATTTTACCAAGTAGTCTTTCATCTCTTCCAGAGAAACTGGGTGAATGGTCGCTGAACCAAGCTCTGGCACCAAGACCAATTTCAAGATGTTGCCACGCGCTTTCTTGTCATGAGTCAAAGCCTGATAAAGCTTGTCAACATCCCAGTTTTCATAGTCAACAGGCAAGCCAAATTTCTGACACATAGCTGTAATGGACTGAGTTATTCCTTCTGGCATAAGGCCTTTTTCCTCAGCCACCTTGGAAATCTGCACCATTCCCATGGCAACAGCTTCACCATGCATGACTTTCCCATACCCAGCCGTCGCTTCAATGGCATGACCAATGGTGTGGCCAAAATTGAGGTAAAGGCGAACACCATTGTCCAACTCATCCTCAACTACCATCTTGCGCTTGACCTGACAAGAATGTTCAATCAAGGTCTCTGCATGTTCCAGAATGCTCTCAACAGAACCATCCAGCTCCGTCAAAAGAGCCCACAGTTCTGGATCCTCAATCAAGCCATACTTGATGACCTCCCCCATCCCTTCGATCAACTCTCTTTTTCCAAGCGTTTCAAGGACAAGCGGGTCAATCAGAACCCCATCTGGTTGGGCAAAGGTACCCACCATATTCTTAGCAAATGGAGTGTTAACGCCTGTCTTTCCACCGATAGACGAATCCACCTGGGCAGTTAAACTGGTCGGAATCTGAACAAAGTGAATACCCCGCATATAGGTAGAGGCTACAAAACCAGCCATGTCCCCAACGACACCACCGCCGAGAGCCACGATTCCATCGCTACGAGTCAACCCCTGCTTAACTAGAAATTCATATACTTTCTGAACAGTAGTTAAATTCTTTCTTTCTTCCCCTTCTAAAAAGTCAAAAACAGCTACCTGAAAACCAGCATCTTCTAGGCTGAGTTTGACCTTCTCAGCATAAAGAGAAGCTACATGGTTGTCTGTTACGATGAGCACTTTTTGTGGTTGCCATAATTCTCGCAACCATTGACCAGCCTGAGCCAGACAACCTTTTTCAATCTGAATATCATAAGGATGATGAGGAATATCGATTCTGATTTTCATAAGAGAGTCTCCCTTTCTTTATTGGTATTTTTCTGTTAAAGACTGCCAAATCTCTTCTGTCGGCATTTCCTTGCCTGTCCACAGTTGAAAAGCTTCTGCAGCTTGATAGAGCAACATTCCCAGACCATTGACTGCTGGATTGCCCTGACTTCTAGCCCATTTCAAAAACGGCGTTTCAAAGGGTTGGTAAATGATATCTGCGACCAAGAGAGTCTCTGTCAGATTGATGTTTTCTGGAACTGGGGATGATTGACCATCCATGCCCACACTAGTCGCATTGACCAGTAAGCCCGAATCGGCAATCCTTGCTTGCAGTTCCGAAACATCTTCTAAAGCATACAAATCCACTTTAAAGCCTGTCTGCTCCTGTAACTTGTCTAGGTGAGGTCTTGTTTTTTCCATAGAAACGGAACGAACAAAGACCGAAATCTGACTGACACCATCCAAAATGGCTTGCGCTATAATGGACTTGGCCGCACCACCTGCACCCAGCAGGGTCATCTTCTTACCTGTAATTGTAAAAGAAGGCAAACTCTTAAAGAATCCCTTGCCATCTGTATTATATCCAATCAAATTCCCATTCTCATTGACAACCGTATTGACCGCACCAATCAAGCGCGCCTCATCGCTCAGCCCGTCCAAATAAGGAATCACCTGCTCCTTATAGGGCATGGACAGATTGATGCCAAACATCTGGTAGCGACAAATATTGGCTACTGTTTCTGCCAAATCACTCGCTTCAATCTCCCAAGCAACATAAACACCATTGGTAGCTGTCGCCTCAAAGGCCCTATTGTGGATGAAGGGAGAAATAGAATGTTTAATAGGATTGGCAACAACTGCAGCTAAACGTGTATAGCCATCAAGCTTCATCCAAAATCTCCCTGATTTTTTTCATGCTAGCTAGAGAAATCTGACCAGGGGCACTAGCCTCATCCAGACTGGCAAAAGACCAACTCGAACCAGTCACATCCGCAGTGATACGAGAAACCTTGCCCACCTTACCCATAGAAATAGTTACATATTCCTGCTCAGGATTGAGGGTTTTAAAGCCCCGTGTATAGTTCATCAAGTCTAGCACATCCTGCTCCGTATGAGCCATCACCGCAACCTTGACAAGTTTTGGATTTAGGCTCGTCAACTCTGACAAGATTTCCATCATATTTTCAGGTGTTTCTTGGAAATTGTGGTAACTCAAAACGAGATTTGGGAAGTCCAGCATTTCCTCAAAAACATCCTTGTAGCTATAGTACTCAAAATCAATATAGTCTGGTTGATAGAGTTGCACCACTTCCTTGATTAAATGGATATATTCTTCTGAAGAAAGGTCAATTTCTCCCCCTTCAGAGCGAGTTCGTAGCGTGAAAACCAACTCACGACCTGCGAATTTTTCAAAAATAGCTGGAGCCACCTGCAAAATCGCTTCTTTAGGCAGATAGTCGGCACGCCATTCAATGATGTCGGCATCCAGGTACCTTGTGGCATCCAGAGCCTGGGCCTCCTCTAAACTTCTTGGCATTACTGAAACGATTAATTTCATTTACTAACCTTCATACTAATCACCTTGAGGTAATTACTACTTTCATCTTTTTTATTATAGGCGAAGTCTGCTGGAAGACCGTATTTATTTAAAATCTGGTAACTTCTTCCTGCAAAGCCTTTATCAATTTGTTCTGTAAATTTCTGACGGGAAACATTGGCAGCATTGGTACTGGCAATGATAATCCCTCCTGGATTTAAAATCTCAAGACTCTGGGAAATCAACTTGTGATAATCCTTGGCCACAGAGAAGGTCTGTTTTTTGTTCCGAGCAAAGCTAGGCGGATCTAGGACAATCACATCGTAGGTCAAGCCTTTTCGTTTGGCATACTTGAAATATTCAAAGACATCCATGACCACAAAACGATGGTCGTCTGTGCTGATTCCATTTGCCTGAAAATGCGCTTGAGACAATTCTCGTGAACGTTTGGCTAGGTCCACAGAAGTTGTCTGACTTGCTCCTCCCATTGTCGCAGCTACTGAAAAAGCTGCTGTATAGGAAAACATATTGAGCAAGGATTTGCCCATAGCCAAGCCATCGACCAGACTACCACGAACCTCATGCTGGTCTAGGAAAATTCCTGTCATCAAGCCATCATTCATAAAGACTTGATACAGAACACCATTTTCCAGAACAGTGAAAAAGTCAGGTGCTTCTTGACCATAAACATGGGCAGATTCATAGTCCAAACCCTTAAAGCGTATCTTCTCATAGGCCCCTAACACCTCAGGAAAAACCTGTCTAAAGGCTTCTGAGATGGTCTGACGAATCTGATAAACATAAGAGTTATACCAAGAAAAGACAGCATAGTCGCCATAGAGGTCCACTGTCAGACCGCCAAAGCCATCTCCCTCTTGGTTGAAGAGACGAAAGGCAGTTGTCAAATCATCTTGATAGTAGGCTCTTCTCTTTTCTTTAGCTTGTCTAAACAGCATTTCAAAGAAAGCTTGATTGAAGGTGATCTTGTCTTTACTGATAAACCAACCCAAGCCCTTGTTTTGCTGAGAAAGGTAGGCAGTCCCAAGAAAGGTTCCTTCTTGACCCTGCACTTCTACTTCCTGATCCTTAAGATTGACATTTTCAAGATCACTGGCTTCTAGTAAAACTAGCCCCTTAGCAAGCTTCTTTTCAACCCTTTTGCTAACTCTTATTCTATTCATAACTACCATTATATCAAACTTTTAGACAATTCTCAAAAAAGAAACTACCCTTGCTTTTTTACTCTTCTTTTAAAAAATGGTATACTAATACTAATAAAAAATTAGGAAGTAAATGTGTGAAAAGCAATTTTAACAAAATCCAAAAAGCCATGGGTACCAGACTGGGTTTTGTCCTAACCCTTTTAATCCTCTATTGGCTCAAAACCTTATTAGCCTATGCCGTTGACTTTAATTTAGATATTCAAGTGGGCAAGTTGCAGGGAAATTACCTTGCCTTTATCGCCTTTTTCAATCCCCTTCCCTTGGGGCTACTCCTGCTGGCTCTAGCCCTCTATGCTCGGTCAACCAAAATCTTTTATGGTCTGAGTATAGCTATTTATAGCCTTTTATTCATTTGGCTTTATTCCAACGTCTTTTACTATCGAGAATTTAGTGACTTTATCACGGCTAATACCATGAAGGTGGTCAGCAAGGTGTCTGTTGGTACTGCAGAATTAGAGTTACTGCGCTTTTGGGATTTCATCTATTTTATGGATTTCCCACTGCTGGCTTTCCTTTTCTATAAAAAATTCATCCAGCTGGATAGGAGACCTTTCAAATTCCGCTCCAGTGTTGCCATCACTGCTCTCTCTGCCCTGCTCTTTTCAGCTAACCTTTTCTTGGCTGAAATTGAGCGTCCCGATCTCCTATCGCGAGGATTTTCGAATTATTATGTTGTCCGCGCCCTCAGTTTACCAGCTTTTTTAGGCTATAGTGCCAACCAATCCTATAGCGCTAATAAAGAACGGGCTAAGGCCTCTGAGACTGACCTTCAACCTATTACAGATTATATTCAAGAGCATTCGGCTAAGCCCAATCCAGACTATTTTGGCTTGGCCAAAGGAAAAAATGTGATTTATCTCCACTTGGAGAGCTTCCAGCAGTTCCTACTTGACTATAAACTCAACCTAGATGGAACTGAGCATGAAGTCACTCCCTTTCTTAATTCCCTCTACCATTCGCAATCTACACTAGCCTTTTCGAATATCTTTAACCAAGTCAAGGCTGGTAAAACCTCAGATGCGGAAACCATGCTAGAGACTGGTTTGTTTGGACTTGACCAAGGTTCCTTTATGGTCAACTATGGAAGTACCAATACCCAGCAGGCAGCGCCTTTTATCCTAACAAAAAATGGCTATCAATCAAGTGCTGTCTTTCACGGTAATATTGGGACCTTCTGGAACCGAAATACGACCTACAAACAATGGGGCTATCAATACTTCTTTGATGCATCCTACTTCACCAAGCAAGACAGTAGCAATTCTTTCCAATATGGTTTAAATGATAAAATCATGATGAAAGATTCTATTCAGTATCTGGAGCATTTGCAGCAGCCTTTTTATGCCAAGTATATCACGGTGTCCAATCACTATCCCTATGCTAGCAATCTGACTGGCGATGAGCTTGGTTTCCCACTGGCTAAGACCAAAGATGAAACAATCAATGGCTACTTCCAAACAGCCAACTATCTGGACAGTGCCATTAAAGCCTTCTTTGACTATCTCAAAGAAAGTGGCCTCTATGAAAAATCCATCATCGTCATTTACGGAGACCATTATGGTATTTCCAACTCCCGCAATCCTGAGCTGGCACCCTTGATTGGAAAGACTTCTGAGAACTGGTCGAATTACGACAATGCCATGTTGCAACGAGTGCCTTTTATGGTGGTCATGCCTGGCTATGAAAAAGGACAAATCATCAATACCTACGGTGGACAAATCGATATCTTACCGACTCTCGAACACCTCCTTGGTATTGAGTCCAGTTCCTTCCTTCAAGTTGGGCAAGACCTTCTGTCTCCAGACCATCAAGAAATCGTTGCCTTTCGAACTGCCAATTCCTTCGTCACACCAAAATACACCAGCTACGACGGACGAACCTACTATACTGAGAGCGGTCTTGAAATCAGCAATCTTGATGAACAAGCTCAAACTGAACTAGAAAGCGTTCGGCAGGCAGCCAGCCAACAGCTAAAAATCAGCGACCAGATTCAAACTGGTGATTTGATACGTTTCTACCAAGCAGATCATCTTGGAAAAGTTGATACTGAAAGTATTTCTTACCTCAATTCCTTGCCAATTCTGCAAAAGATTGAACAGGAAAAAGGTAGTCAGTCAACCAGCCTCTTTAGCCAACGACAAGGCAAAACTAGTACTGACCTTTTCAAGGCACCAAGTTACCAAGAACTCCATCCCGAGTCTGCAGAAACTGAATCAAAATCACAATAAAAATGCTCTTCCATCGTGGAGGAGCATTTCTTTTTATCAACAAAAATCAAAGAGCAAACTAGGAAGTAATCTGCAGGCTGCTCAAAGCACTGCTTTGAGG
>NZ_VMLM01000022.1:3067-43179 GCF_013276695.1 Streptococcus sp. 4155 | reverse complement strand
ACCATATCTACGGCAAGGCAAAGCTGACGTGGTTTGAAGAGATTTTCGAAGAGTATTAACTTTGAGATTGTAGGTAGAGAGGTTGTACCTGCAATATATGTCTGTCAAATTTAGTGACGAAGATAGTAGAAGAAATATTAGGATATAGATCAGCTTCAGCAGGTATCTGGAAAATTTGATTTTATAGAAAAGCCTTTTGTTACAAACTAAATATACTATCAATAAATAATATTATAGAAGCAACAATAATTAAAATTTCACCTATCTGCATCATTCTATTTCTAACTTTAAATATATGTTCTATCAAAAATACTTGGATCACACACATTATAGGAATGAAAGTTTTTGAAATTGAAAAATATCCAAATAAATAAACTATAAACAATAATAATAGAACTATATTATATTTCTTATTCAAAACATTCCTCCCTATATTTTTGATTACCAATCGTAATCATTTACAACTATATTCTAACAAACTATAAAAGCGTTTGTCGAATTGAATTTATCAAGCAATCGACCAACTAGCTCATCTTTTTTCTATTTCTGCCAATATGCGTGACAGGTAGTAATGATAGCCAAAAATAGCAAGAGCAAGCAAGAGGATAAGAACTCCTACTCCCAAGCTGATGGCAAGGACAGGGGCGAGAGACCGAACCAAGAACAAACTTGCTATGACTAAAATCATTAAGATAACACTATAAATTAAGAGTAAAACTATTGCTACTATACGATTTGAACGGTTCACCAAGTCCGTAATGCTACTCCAATTGGTTGACAGATTTTTCACGTCCTTAAGGTAATGGTGGCAAGAAAGGATGACACTGGCAAGGATCCATGCCACAAGAAGGTAAATCATCGAAAGGATGGGCAAGCCTAGATATAGAGAAAGGCCAAGTAAAGTCAGAACTGGTAAAAAGGACTGGACAGCAAATATAATCCAAAATTTCACTTTCACATAACGAGCAAAGTCAAAGGGTAAACTCTTAAGAAAATCAACATTTTCTCTCTCCAAGGACAAGGCAATTGAATGCAGGCTGGTGATATTGTTATTGACAACTGCTATAAACACTCCTACAAAAAACAAGGGTAACCAGTATGGAGGATGAATGTCTGGAACTATCTGAGAATCTCGGATTTTGGAAATCAGACCGATCATCATGAGATAAGGAAGGAAAGCACTTGTAAAAAGCACTGTAATCACGCCAGTCCCCTGTCCCAAGAGGGTGAGGTGGTAGCGTAAAACCATACGGAAAAATCCCTTTTTAGTAGTTGAAATTCTCTCCTTACTGCGACGTTCTTTCTTGACCTTCTCCTCACTGTTAAGCAGAATCACGTCATAAAAACGAGGAAAAACCTTCTTTTTGCTCAAGTAAAGCAAGAAGAGAGTTAGTCCTATCCAAGCGAGCAGACCCAGGATGGCTTCTGTCGAAAAAGGCTCCACTGCTATTTTGTAAAAGAGATGAATAGGATAAAGGAGAAATGGAATGTCTCTAACTTTGTCAACAATACGTCCAGAAGTCGACTGTAGAAAGAAGACATATATTAAAGGTATGAGAACTCCTATCCCAATCATCACATTCGAAAAAATAGACTGATACTTTCTGAAGACCCTAGTCTGAGCCAAGAAATGTACTGCCACTACCATCACTAAAGTAACAGAGACAAATAATAAGGCCAAGGACAGTAGCATCAAAGGCAAGCCCAGCCAAAGAGAAGGTGCTAGCCTAATATAGAGGACTAGAAAATAAGCTAGGATTGGTACAATTCCAGTTAGAGCTGGCAAGAGAACAGACAGTCCTTTAGCAATTATAATCTCTGATTCTTTAAAGGCATAGGGTCTATACGATACCAAATCCTTACTCTCATAAAAGACATTATAAAAGGCCGTTAAAGAAGTTGAAAAGGCAACCACTAGTAAAATAGTAACCATGAAACCAAAATAAACAGGCATTTCTTCAAAAGGAAAATGAATGGCTATATTACTTAAAAAAAAAGAGCATCAAGAGGCTAGAAAAAATGTAAGAACTTAGAACTCTAGCGGAAACATTTACTTTTTTCCCAGGATTCTTAGCCTGCTTCTTTCGTAGGTTAGCCAGATTAGCTTCTTGAGATGAATAAAGGATATTGATATCAACTAATTTTTTAATGACCTTGAAACGCATCTGAAACCTCCTCTTTTCTACCAGCAAGGCTAAGATAGATACTTTCTAAAGACTGGTCTGGATGGTCTTTTCTCAAGTCCTCTACGCTACCACAATAAATCAAATGTCCCTTTTTCAAAATGGCAATCCGATCACAGACTTGCTCAGCTACCTCTAGGACATGGGTTGAAAACAAGACTGTCTTGCCTTTTTGTGCATGTTCCTTCATCATTTGCTTCAAATCAAAGGCAGCCTGGGGATCCAAACCAGTCAAGGGTTCGTCCAAAACCCAAATATCAGGATCAGACAAAAGTGCCCCGATGACAAAGACTTTCTGACGCATTCCGTGAGAAAGGGTTTCAATAACCTGATAGCGATTTTCAGCAAAATCAAAAACGTTCAATAGCCTAGCTAGATTAGCCTCCAAGTCAGAGCTAGTCAGATCATAGGATGAAGCAATCAATTCCCAAAATTCATTGGCCGTTAAACGTAAAAATAAGTCAGGCGAGTCTGCTACGTAGCCAATCTTTCGTTTAATAGCCAAGCGATTTTCCGATAACTTCTGACCATCTACCAAAATACGACCACTGCTGGGCGAAATGATACTGACTAGGGATTTTATGGTGGTCGATTTCCCAGCACCATTATGGCCAATCAAGCCCATAATCTCCCCATTTTCAATCTGCAAATTGAGATTGCTCAAAGCCTCTTTATCACCATACAACTTACTAACATTTTGAAATTCAATCATGGGATGACTCCTATCTTTATCTATATCACATACTATTATACTAGCACTTTGATACAAAAAAATCAACACTTTATTTTAAGTAGATACAATAGTTTCCTTCTATTCTTACGCAAACGTTTGCGCCAAGAGATACTTTATGATAGAATAAAGAACAAGATTGACAAGTAAGAGGAAACATCATGCAAAATCAAACACTCATGCAATACTTTGAATGGTATCTGCCCCACGACGGTCAGCACTGGACACGTCTGGCTGAAGATGCTCCACACCTAGCTGATCTCGGTATCAGTCATGTCTGGATGCCACCAGCTTTCAAGGCTACCAATGAAAAAGATGTAGGTTATGGTGTCTATGACTTATTCGACCTAGGAGAGTTTAACCAAAAAGGGACTGTCCGCACCAAGTATGGTTTCAAAGAAGACTATCTTCAAGCCATTCAAACTCTAAAAGCACAGGGAATTCAACCTATGGCTGATGTGGTTCTCAACCACAAGGCTGCTGCCGATCACAGGGAAGCCTTTCAGGTCATCGAAGTGGATCCTGTAGACCGTACAGTTGAACTTGGAGAACCCTTCACCATCAATGGCTGGACTAGTTTTACCTTCGATGGTCGCCAAGATACCTACAATGACTTCCACTGGCACTGGTACCACTTCACAGGTACAGACTATGATGCCAAACGTCGTAAGTCTGGGATTTATCTCATCCAAGGGGATAATAAGGGCTGGGCCAACGAGGAATTGGTTGATAATGAAAACGGAAACTACGACTACCTCATGTATGCCGACCTAGACTTTAAGCATCCTGAAGTTATCCAAAATATCTATGACTGGGCTGACTGGTTCATGGAAACGACTGGTGTAGCTGGTTTCCGCTTGGATGCCGTTAAGCACATTGACTCTTTCTTCATGCGCAATTTCATCCGTGATATAAAGGAAAAATACGGTGAGGATTTCTACGTTTTTGGTGAATTTTGGAACCCAGACAAGGAAGCCAATCTGGACTATCTCGAAAAAACGGAAGAACGCTTTGACCTTGTCGATGTTCGTCTCCACCAGAATCTCTTTGATGCTAGCCGAGCAGGTTCCAACTACGACCTTCGTGGCATTTTTACAGATAGCTTGGTTGAACTCAAGCCCGACAATGCTGTGACTTTTGTCGACAACCACGATACCCAACGAGGTCAGGCTCTTGAGTCTACTGTTGAAGAATGGTTCAAACCAGCAGCCTATGCCCTCATTCTGTTACGCCAAAATGGCCTTCCATGTGTCTTTTACGGCGACTACTATGGGATTTCAGGGCAATATGCTCAACAAGATTTCAAAGAAGTCCTTGACCGCCTCCTAGCCATCCGAAAAGATTTGGCCTATGGAGAACAAACAGACTACTTTGATGATGCTAACTGTATCGGTTGGGTACGTTCAGGTGCTGAAAATCAATCCCCAATCGCAGTCTTGATTTCAAATGACCAAGAAAACAGCAAGTCAATGTTTGTCGGCCAAGAATGGGCTAACCAAACTTTCGTAGATTTACTTGGAAATCACCAAGATCCAGTTACAATTGATGAGGAAGGTTATGGACAATTCCCAGTCTCAGCTAGATCCGTAAGTGTCTGGGCAGCCAATACTATTTAATAGTTCATAATATTCAAGCCAGGTCCAATCGGATTTGGCTTTTTTGCATTCACAAAAAGACCTACCCAAATGGATAGATCTTTAAACAACCTATATTTTTGTTAAAAATTATATCACTAATTGACACGTTCTGTTCTCAAACATTATAATTTTCATCTAAATCTATAAAATTTTATCTGATTTTGTTCTATTACATTTCCAACATAATGTTTGTAAATTACTTTCCGTAGACATTCCACCCTTTGAAACTGGAATAATATGATCCACTTCTAGCAATAATAAATCTTGTTGAGCAGTAGATGCTCCGCAATATTGGCAAGTATAACAGTCCCTTTCTTTGACATACTCACGTAATTTTTTAGTCATTAATGCACGTTGAGCTTTAGCACTTTTCTTATACTTAACTTGCTCATCCATATAAGTAATTAATAATTCAATTATTTCCTCATTTAGTGTAATTGAAGTAACTTGACTAGAATTACCACCTGCACTAACATATTGAAAAGTATAGGTAGGAAAATTAAAATTAATTTGGGGAACTTCAATGTTGATATAATATAAAAATTCTTCTTTATAATACTTTAAAATAAACTGTGGAGGATTTAAACTATTTAAAATTCTTGCCAATCTATTATCAAGATTCTCTTTAGCATTAAGAAATCGTGATACTTGTTCACCAATTTCTTGAATACGCTGTAGATTTTCTTCGTTAGGCTTAAAATCAAAATACTTACATAAATACTTAAAAGGTTCTAACTCTGCATTTCTAACAACTTGTAGTGAAGCATTATAAACATATTTAGATTGATAATCAATAACGTTCCTATCACGTTGAATATTATACAAACTTGTATTTTGTCCTTTAGCTACATGAGCATACTTATATTTATCAAAACTTGTAGATTGTAAGCTTACCTCATCAAACTTCTCAACATATTTAGCTATTTCATTATATTCTGTAACAAAAGAATCGATTTGTATTTTATTCCGAATAAATTCATCACTTAAAAAGTAATGTTTTTTCATATTATATCGAACAAGCCTATAAATTAAATAAATCCAACCAATCCAAGGAATAAAGAACGCAACAATAAACTTGAGAATTTCATTATTTTTTCTTTTGAATTTATTTAATTTAATTTTATTTCGCTCTTCTTCTATTACACTTATTGGTATTTCAATCGATGAGGTCGATGAGTATATTTCATCTATCGGTTTATTTATTGTATCTCTGTTACTATTAACAGCTATAGCTTTTTTACTATCTTTAATATACAACCAATAGAAAAGGAAAGTAAATACGGAACTAAAAATAATTTGAGATATAAATTGTTGGAAGCCTAGCTGGTCAATAATTTTTTTGGAATCAAATACAAATCCAATTGTTCCCATACCAAAAAATATACTTAAAGCAACATAAATTTTTCTTTTCATAAGAATACTCTCTTAACAATATCTTTTCAACTCTTAATTTTTAAAATTATCAAAGAATTAATAATCGAGTTTACAATTTACCTGCTACTGCATCCAACAATTCTTGGATCTTAGCTTGATTGCTTCCTCCTGCCATGGCCATGTCTGGTTTACCACCACCACGTCCATCGACGATTGGTGCCAATTCTTTGACAAGGTTTCCTGCATGAAGGTCTTTTGTCTTGCTTGCTACAAGGACATTGACTTTATCACCGATAGCGGCAACTAGGACAAGCAAGTCAGAGTAGTCTTTTTGTTTCCAGTTATCCGCAAAAGTACGAAGGGCACCAGCATCTGATACAGACACTTGGCTAGCAATGTAACGGTGACCATTGACTTCCTTAACATCCTTGAAGATATCGCCTGCGGCTGCAGCTGCGGCTTTTTCTTTCAACTCAGCATTTTCTTTTTGCAATTGACGAAGTTGTTCTTGAAGTCCTTCTACCTTGTGAGGGACTTCTTTAAGTTGAGGTGCTTTAAGAGTTGCTGCGACAGCTTTAAGAGCATCTTCTTGTTCACGGTAGGCTTCAAAGGCTTCCTTACCAGTCACTGCCAAGATACGGCGAGTTCCTGAACCGATTCCTTCTTCTTTGACAATTTTGAAGAGGCCAATCTCAGAAGTGTTGCCAACATGAGTACCACCACAAAGTTCAATAGAGTAGTCACCGATAGTCACGACACGAACTTCCTTGCCGTATTTCTCACCAAAGAGGGCCATAGCTCCCATTTCTTTAGCAGTGTCAACATCCGTTTCAACTGTCTTCACTTCAAGTGCTTCCCAAATTTTCTCGTTAACTTGCTGTTCAATCGCACGCAATTCTTCAGCAGTCACTGCTTGGAAGTGGGTAAAGTCAAAGCGAAGGAATTCCACTTCATTAAGTGACCCTGCTTGTGTCGCATGGTTTCCAAGGATATTGTGAAGGGCAGCGTGAAGCAAGTGAGTAGCAGTGTGGTTTTTCATAACACGGTGACGACGATTTGTATCAATTGCTAAAGTATATTCTTGGTTCAAGGCAAGCGGTGCAAGGACTTCAACAGTGTGAAGAGCTTGTCCGTTTGGTGCTTTTTGAACATTGGTCACAGTAGCCACAACCTTACCTGACTCATCCAAGATTTGTCCGTGGTCAGCTACCTGTCCACCCATTTCAGCATAAAATGACGTTTCCGCAAAGATAAGAGAGGCAGTTCCTTCTGAAACAGCTTCTACTTCTGCATTGTCCGCCACGATAGCTACCAATTTAGAAGACAATTGGCTAGCATTGTAGTTGAAGACACTTTCTACAGTGATGTTTTGAAGAGTTTCATTTTGCATACCCATTGAGCCACCCTTGACAGCTGACGCACGCGCGCGTTCTTGCTGTTCTTTCATGGCTGCTTCAAAACCTTCACGGTCTACAGTCATACCAGCTTCTTCAGCGATTTCTTCAGTCAATTCAACTGGGAACCCATAAGTATCATAGAGTTTGAAGACATCTGAACCAGCGATAACAGATTGACCTTTTTCTTTCAAGTCTGCTACAATGCCTTGGGCAAAGTGTTGACCTGAGTGAAGGGTACGGGCAAATGATTCTTCTTCGCTCTTAACGATTTTCTCAATAAAGTCACGTTTCTCAAGCACTTCTGGGTAGTAGCTTTCCATGATTTTTCCAACAGTTGGAACGAGTTTGTAAAGGAAAGGCTCGTTGATACCCAATTTTTGACCATGCATAGAAGCACGACGAAGAAGACGACGAAGGACATAACCACGACCTTCATTTCCTGGAAGGGCACCATCACCGATGGCAAATGAAAGTGAACGGATGTGGTCAGCGATGACCTTGAAGCTCATGTTGTCGCCATCTTGGTCATAAACCTTACCAGACAATTTCTCGACTTCACGAATGATTGGCATGAAGAGGTCTGTTTCAAAGTTTGTCTTAGCCCCTTGGATAACCGCCACCAAACGCTCCAAACCAGCGCCCGTATCAATGTTCTTGTGTGGCAATTCCTTGTACTCGCTACGAGGAACAGCAGGGTCTGCGTTAAATTGTGACAAAACGATGTTCCAGATTTCGATGTAACGGTCGTTTTCAATATCTTCTGCAAGTAAACGAAGACCGATATTTTCTGGGTCAAAGGCTTCTCCACGGTCAAAGAAAATCTCTGTATCAGGTCCAGAAGGTCCCGCACCGATTTCCCAGAAGTTGTCCTCGATCGGAATCAAGTGACTTGGGTCCACTCCCACTTCAATCCAGCGGTTGTAAGAATCTTTATCATCTGGATAGTAAGTCATGTAAAGTTTTTCAGCAGGGAAATCAAACCATTCAGGGCTTGTCAAAAGCTCATAAGCCCAAGTGATAGCTTCGTCACGGAAGTAATCTCCAATAGAGAAGTTCCCCAACATTTCAAACATGGTATGGTGACGTGCAGTCTTCCCTACGTTCTCGATGTCGTTGGTACGGATAGCCTTTTGAGCATTGGTAATACGTGGATTTTCAGGAATAATGGTCCCGTCAAAGTATTTCTTAAGGGTTGCTACCCCAGAGTTGATCCACAAAAGAGTTGGGTCATTTACAGGAACCAAGCTCACTGATGGTTCTACTGAGTGACCTTTGGTCGCCCAGAAGTCAAGCCACATTTGGCGTACTTGTGCACTAGATAGTTGTTTCATATCGTCTCCTTATTTACTTGTTTAATGTGATTGGCTTTCTAGCATTTCCACATAGTCAATCGCGACACAGAGGGAAATGACTAGATCTGCATAAGCGTCTTCAAGAACCGTTACGGTATAGGTAGAGGTCAAATGGAAGAGTTCCTTCTTAATTTCCGCAATCAGCTGATCGCGATCATCCAGCAATTTGAAATCCAAATCCCAGATATTACCCTCGATACGAAGACCTAAATTATCAAACTCATACTTATCTCGCCAAAAGGTCAACTTCTTACGAATGACAAAACTCGAGCCATCCCGAAGCTGAATCTCAAAACGAGGAAGCAAGGTCAAGATTTCTTTACTGATCTGACTGACCTGTTCACCATTATCATCATAGATGGTAAAGGTTTTAGGAATCTTAAAAAATGATCCCTCCACCTGATAGGCAATTTCTCCCCTGTCATCCTTGATAGCGAAGCGTTCGCCTCCAAGACGAAACTTTTGTTTGACAAGAAATGTTTTCATCAACACCTCCAAAAATCAAAAGACAAGCTCATATCACGAAGGGCGAAAAACCGCGGTACCACCTTCATTCAATGAACTTGTCATTCTCTTGTTCTTATGCAATTGTATGATTGAGTAGCATGACTTTCTAGCTTAGATGGCTCGCAGCACCGCCATTTCTCTGGACTAAGACAAGAGAAAATCAATTCTCAACTTTCTTATTATAACGTTTTTTTAAGCCGGCGTCAACTGGAAATGATTCCTATTTAAATAACCCATTCCCTACATCTCAGATTACTTTTTCAGAATATACTTTTTCTTACTGCCATTTTTCTTTTTATCCCAACTTTTATCCCAAGTTTTCGAATGTTTCATAATAAAAGACACCAAATTATTTAGTTTTGGTGTCTTTTATCTGCTCTCTAAATATTTTAAAGTTATTTATTTCTTAATATTTTTTACTATTAAAAAAATGATGATTAGAAAGAGAGTTATAGTAAGAGCGACTGTCATCAAACCAAACATTCCCATTTTACTTCACCAGTGTAACTAGATAGTCTGCGTCGAGCTCTGCTCGAAGAGCTCCGTCCCAACTTGGGCCGTTAATCCAAGGAACACTGAGTTGAAATGTGAAATATGCTGTTGCTCTCCTATTACTTTCATGCACTAAATTTGCGGAGTTTGTGCCTACTAGATGGAAATACCATAAATCATATGCGCTGGTAATGTTACGAGTATCTATTGTGATATAGAAGCCACAGTTAAATATCCCGCGTCTGTAACTTATATGATAAGTTCCGTTACTAGCTTTTTCACTACCAACTTGTGCCCATCTAAAACTGGTTCGAGGTCTGTCAGCAACCTTTGTAACGGTAATTACATTTTCTTCCCCAGAATTATCTGTAAATACTTGTGTAGCAGAATCCCCAACTTTCATTACTAAAGATGTTCTTGTTTCATAACTACCGTTATTGTCAATATTTTCATCTGCCTTTGTAGTTGAAAATGTTGTTAAAAACAATAAACTAGCAACTGCTGTTAAGAAAATCATAAAATTCTTTTTCATGATTTATTCCTCCTATCTTTTTTAAAAGCATAGAATATTTAGAGAGTTTCTTGTGTTTGTGTTTACGCTTACATTATACCATAAAATATTGTTATTGCAAAGAAAAAGAGTTAAAAAAACGAACCAGCGTGACTGATCCGTTTTCATATATCCTACTTCCGATACATTTTAAATTGTAGGAAGAGGTCGCTATATTTTCCTGTCCATTTATGGTCAAATTTCTCATAAACTTCTAGGTGTTTCATAGTTTCAGCATCTGGATAGAAGGCTTTATCTTCTTTTTTCTCCTCTGGGAGTAATTCCTTAGCTGGTAGGTTTGGAGTTGAATAACCGACATACTCCGCATTTTTGAGAGCATTTTCGGGTTTCAACATAAAGTTGATAAAGGCATAGGCTGCATCTTGGTTTTTGACTGTTTTTGGAATGACCATATTGTCAAACCAAAGGTTACTGGCCTCAGTCGGTACTACATAGCGTAGATTTTCATTTTTTTCTAACATTTGGCTGGCTTCACCAGAGAAGGTCACACCGATAGCAGCGTTATTTTGAATCATGTAGCCCTTCATCTCGTCGGCCACAATAGCCTTGATATTTGGAGTCAGTTTATAGAGCTTATCTACTGTCTCTTCCAATTGCTGTGGATCCTTGGAGTTAAGGCTGTAGCCAAGGGAGTTGAGCCCCAGTCCCAGTACCTCACGCGCCCCATCAAAGAGCATGATAGAGTTTTTATACTCTGGTTTCCAAAGGTCGTCCCAATGTTCAGGCGCTTCATCTACCATAGTTTCATTGTAGACAATTCCCAAGGTTCCCCAGAAGTAAGGGATGGAGAATTTATTGCCTGGGTCAAAGGACTGGTTGAGGAACTCTGGTCCAATATTTTCAAGACCTTCAAGTTTTGAATAGTCAAGCGGTACCAAGAGGTCTTCGTCCTTCATCTTGTTAATCATGTATTCACTAGGGATGGCAATATCGTAAGTCGTTCCACCCTGCTTAATCTTGGTATACATGGCTTCGTTGGAGTCAAAGGTCTCGTACTGGACTTGGATGCCTGTTTCTTCTGTGAATTGCTCCAAGAGTTCTGGATCGATATAGTCCCCCCAGTTGTAGATAACCAGTTTTTGACTATCTCGGCTATTGATTTTACTATCGAGATGAGTCGCAATTCCCCACAAGACAAGGATAATGGCTACAATTCCTGCTAAAAATGAATAGAGTTTTTTCATGCTTGCTCCTCCTTCTCACGTGAGATAAAGTAATATCCAACAACTAGGATAATACTAAAGAGAAAGACAAGGGCAGACAGGGCATTGATTTCTAGCGAAATCCCCTTGCGAGCACGAGAGTAAATCTCGACGGACAGGGTTGAAAAGCCATTTCCCGTTACAAAGAAGGTCACAGCAAAGTCATCTAGCGAATAGGTGAAGGCCATGAAGTAACCTGCAATGATAGACGGAGTCAGATAAGGAAGCATGATTTCCTTGAACATCTGAAATTGACTAGCTCCCAAGTCATAGGCTGCATGAATCATGTCGCCGTTCATTTCCTTGAGTCGAGGCAAGACCATCAAGACCACGATAGGAATAGAGAAGGCCACATGACTAGAAAGAACGGTCAAAAAGCCAAGTGAAAATTTGAGTTGAGTAAAGAGAATCAAGAAGCTGGCACCAATCATAACATCAGGCGCAACCATGAGGATATTATTGAGTGATAGAAAGGCTTCTTGGTATTTCTTACGAGACTGGTAGATATAAATAGCTCCAAAAGTCCCGATAATGGTCGCAATCAAGGCTGACAGGAAGGCCAAGAAAAAGGTCTGAGTTACAATCAACATAAGACGACCATCGCCAAACATGGTTTTAAAATGGCTCAAGCTAAAGCCTGTAAAGCTATTCATGTCATTGCCTGCATTAAAGGCATAGCCAATCAGGTAAAAAATCGGCAGGTAGAGGACAAGAAAGACCAGTCCTAGATATAGATTGGCAAATTTTTTCATCGTTCTCTCCTTTCCTTAGTTACCCACATGGTGATGAACATGGTCAGGATGAGAATCACACCGATGGTAGAACCCATACCGTAGTTGTCATTGGTCAGAAAGTTTTGCTCAATGGCTGTTCCCAGCGTGATAACGCGGTTCCCACCAATCAAACGGGTCAGCATGAAGAGACTCAAACTTGGGATAAAGACCGATTGGACCCCACTTCTCACTCCGTTCATAGATAGAGGGAAGATGACATGACGGAAGGTTTCCCACTTGGTCGCACCAAGGTCGTAGCTGGCATTGATGAGATTGTTATCCATATCGTCCAAGACATTGAAAATCGGCAAAATCATAAAGGGAAGCTCGATGTAGCTTGCGACAAAGATAAAGGAGAAATCGGTAAAAAGCAACTGTTGTGAGCCGATTCCGATAAATTCCAAGAATTGGTTAATAGAGCCATTCTGACCAAAAATTCCGATAAAGGCATAGGCTTTAAGGAGCAAATTGATCCAAGTTGGTAGGATAATCAGCATGAGCCAGAGTTGACGGTGCTTGAGACGGGTCAAAAAGAGGGCTGTCGGATAGCTGATGAGCAGGGTTACAAAGGTCACAATTCCTGCATAGAGTACAGAGTTAAAGCTCATTTTTAGGTAGGTCAAGTTTTGTGACGCAAAGTAAGATTTATAGTTTTCTAAACTAAACTGGCCTTCAATGTTGAAAAAGGATTGTCCGAAAATCAAGACCAAGGGTGTCAGGACAAAGAGGGCGATCCAGAGCATGTAGGGAACTACAAAGAGTTTAGAGCTTGTTTTCTTCATCTCTTTCCTCCTCGATTGCATTGATCAGACCTGCTTCTTGCTCTTCGATTTCCACGTATTCTTCGATACGAGCATCGAACTCTTCTTCAGTTTCGTTGAGACGCATGATATGGATGTCTTCTGGCTCAAAGTCCAGACCGATTTCCTCTCCAACGATGGCCTTACGAGTTGAGTGGATCATCCATTCATTTCCAAGTTCGTCATAGGCGATAATTTCATAGTGCACCCCACGGAAGAGCTGGGTATCCACCTTAACTTGGAGCTTGCCTTCTTCAGGCAGGGTAATGCGCAAGTCCTCTGGACGAATGACAACCTCGACAGGCTCATTTGGCTTCATCCCCCCATCGACTGCTTCAAAGCGTTTGCCGTTAAACTCAACCAAGTAGTCCTCAATCATGGTACCTGGCAAGATATTTGACTCCCCGATAAAGGTGGCAACAAAGTGGTTGATTGGCTCATCGTAGATGTCCACAGGAGTTCCAGACTGAACAATCTCGCCATCATTCATAACGAAAATCCAGTCACTCATGGCCAGGGCTTCTTCCTGATCGTGAGTGACAAAGACAAAGGTAATGCCCAATCGTTGTTGCAGTTCACGCAGTTCGTACTGCATGTCTGTTCGTAATTTTAAGTCCAGCGCTGACAAAGGCTCATCCAACAAAACCACACGGGGTTGGTTGATAATGGCACGGGCAATAGCCACACGCTGACGTTGTCCTCCTGAGAGTTTACGAATGGATCGTTTTTCATACCCTTCCAACTGAACCATCTTGAGAACTTCCGCTACGCGTTGCTCGATTTCTTTCTTGTCGATCTTACGCAAGCGGAGCGGAAAAGCAACATTTTCAAACACATTCATATGTGGAAATAAGGCATAGGATTGGAAGACGGTATGGACGTCACGCTTGTTGGTTGGAATGTCATTGATTCGGACACCGTCCAATAAAATATCTCCTGTTGTCGCATCCAGTAAACCTGCAATGATGTTAAGGATAGTTGATTTCCCTGAACCAGATGCGCCTAAAAGAGTGTAGAATTTCCCTTCTTCCAACTCAAAGTTGATATCTTTGAGAACCTTGGTGTTGCTGTCTTCAAAAACTTTAGAGACGTTTTTGAATTCAATAATTGGTTTTTTCAATTGTCATTTATTCCTTCTTTTTCATAGATTAACAGATCAGGGCTCTGTCAGGCCACTACTACCTCGTGTAGGAGATTGAACTGCCTACATTCTTCTGCACTAACGATAGGCTTTCACCCCCTTTCCATGACATAGCAGCAGCTTTTTAGCCAAAGCTTCCTACTTGCTTTCACCCAAGATACGAACTTCTCTCTCAAGAGTAACGCCAGAGTGTTCCTTGACTTTTTCAATCACAGACTCAATCAAGTCCTCGTAGTCTTTAGCCGTTCCATCAGCAACATTGATCATAAATCCTGCGTGCTTTTCAGACACTTCAACACCACCGATACGATAGCCTTTCAAGCCAGCTTCTGAAATTAACTGACCTGCAAAATGCCCGACTGGACGCTTAAAGACCGAACCACAGGATGGGTATTCCAAAGGTTGCTTGAGTTCACGTAAGTGCGTCAAGCGGTCCATTTCCTGCTTGATAACCTGATGGGTTCCTGGGGCTAGGGCAAATTTAGCTGACAAGACAACTGCACCAGACTCCTGAATAGCTGAATGGCGGTAACCAAAAGCCAAGTCCTTGGCAGACAGGGTCTCGATTTCCCCATCCTTAGTCAAGACCTTACAAGACTGCAAGATGTGGGCAATCTCGCCACCATAGGCACCCGCATTCATAAAGACAGCACCGCCAACGCTTCCTGGAATGCCACAAGCAAACTCAAAGCCAGTCAAACTATGACGAAGCGCAATGCGAGTTGTTTCAATCAAGTTAGCCCCTGCTTCTGCTTCAATAGTATAGCCATCAACAGAAACATTATTGAGCTTGTCACACAAGATGACAAATCCACGAATTCCACCATCACGAACGATGATATTGCTAGCATTGCCAAGAACCATCCAAGGGATATTTTCTTGATTAGCAAATTTGACAACGCGAGCCAACTCAAAACGATTTCGTGGAAAGACCAGATAATCGGCCTCTCCACCTACTTTTGTATAACTATAGCTATGCAAGGGTTCCTTAAAACGGATATCAATCCCTTCTAAGATTTCAAGCATTTTTTCTCTTACAGACATGTCACTCTTCCTTTTACAAAATTCATTCCATTATACCATTTTTAGAGACATTTGACGACCATAAAAAGACCTTGTCTGGATTTTGCATAAGAAAAAGAGGTTTCCCCCTTTTTTCTTATGATTTTTTACAAAAGATTGCCTTGGTCCCATAGGCAACCAGAACAAGTTCAAGTGCTAGGACAACTTCAACCAAGACTGGATTTGTCAACCAGCCAACTTGGACTAGAGATGGTGCTAGGTCAAAGAAGGCATGTAGGCCATAGGCTGCTAGGAGATAAATCCATTTCTTCTGGCGAACAGCTTGGTAAACCCAAACAGTCAAGAGTAATTGGAAACCTAGCGCCAAGATTCTCTCAAAACCAAGCAAATAAATCTGCCAGACCGAAAGTGACTGAATGGTTTTCAACATATTTTCAGACAGTAATTGCATGACCTGTGGATCCTGAGTTTGAACTGCCGAAAGCACGAAGTAGAGATTGAGTAAACTAGTAAGACCTAGGAAAATCAACTCCAAACCACCATGCCCTAACCCATAGGCCAAGGCGTCTGCCTTTTCCAAACTTCTCTTTTTCTCCAACCATTTGAAGAAAATAAGACGAGCCGTTTCCTCAAAAAATGCTGCCATGGCTAGGCCATAGATGATATAGACAAGCGGATGATCTTGCAAGAGAGCAATACTACCGTCTTTTTGAGGATGTAAAACTAAGATATGCACCAGTTTTTCCAAAATCTGCGAAGAAACAAAGAAAGCGACTGCACCCAATCCCAAGGCAGCTAGATTAGTCTGGTATTTCTTTTTGGCATACCAAACGCTCCCTAGCAAGAAAGCCAGCAACAGCACCATGGTAATGATAATATGAATGATCATTTTCTTCTCCTATTCTGCCTTTTCAATATCTTTTTTCATCTCGTCAACATTGAACTTAGCAAACAAGTATTGACGGTCTTGGACTGGGAAACGTTGGTCCAACTGGTCAATAGCTCCCACCTCGATAATGCCTTCCTTGATAACAAAGTCCATAACATGCCCACCGAAGGTCAAATCATCTGAGATAAAATGTAGATGATATCCTGCCAAACTGACCCCATTGAAAATCTCTGGCGTCCAGAAACCAACGATGGTTCCTGCCACATTGTCACGACTATATTCAGGTTGATGGGTTGCGACATCAGCAAACTTGGTATCTGGTGCCGACTTAGGAATCATGCGCACATGCATATGTGAAAATTCCCCACGAATCTTGATAGAGCGGAAAAGATTTTCCCCGTCATAATAAGACTCAATCCGTTCTTCCAATTCCTTGTCTGTCATCTCAAAGCGCTGGCGGAAAATGACCTCTGCCTGATGTGGTACTACTGCTGCGTAAGGAATAAGGGCATCTGGTGATACTTCTACAATTTCCGGTTGCTCTCCTGAGCCTTTGGCTTGATAAGCCTTGCCATCCAAGACAATCAATTCCCCATCAATGGAATCCAAGGTTCCCAAACCAAGGTCTCCATGCTCTAGCAATTCTCCTACTGTCATGGTGCCACCATAAAGGCCAGCCATCAAGGCTCCAAGGGTATTGTATTGAAATAATTTCACTGGTTCCTGCACGTTCTTATCCATTCTCTTTCTTGTTTGTTATTCTATAAATGTTACTCCTAAGTATACCACATTTAGCTTTATATGTGAACGAGAGAAACACCTTAGACATTGCCAAGAAAGAAAAAAAGGGTACAATGTAACAAAATCAAGGGAGGTCTGGAATGAAGAAACAAAGCAAGTACCAAGAGGTCGTAGCTTATCTGAAAAATGCATCGAGTCTGGACGCTTTCCGACGGGTAGCCTGAGATTTTGACAGAAACAAAACTTGAACTGGCACAACAACCCCTAAGGAACACACTTCCCTAGGGGCCTTTTTTTATTTAACTAAATCATTATTTATTTTTTGTTCCTAGCAAACATAAATATTGTATTAATAATTGCAAAAATAAATGCAAACAAAAGGATTTTCCAAAGGATAAATTTTTGTAACACTAAATATGCATATACAAATCCAATCAAAAAGCTAATAATCCCATCTTTTATTAAAAAGTTTTTATCACGCATTATTCCAGACCACACTGAACTGCCCAAATAGCCAACTGACCAGCAATGATATAAATATTTGTTTTAAGTCCATTAGCTTTAACAAATCTTAGTACCACTTTAGCTAATTCTAACCAAGCCTTTTTCTGCGCATACTTAACAATTAGCGAAACATTGGTCATAGCAAAAAATTCTTCTCGTATTTTTCTCGCTATACATCCTCCCATCTCATCCCAAGGGACTCTGTCATAGAGATTATTAATATTAGTTTCTAATTTATTTTCCGCAAGAGCAATATCTTTTTGAGAAAAGTTTTTATAAACATATTCAGTAAAATTTTTTTCATTAACTCCATTTCTAAACATTTGATCAAGAACATTAGCTACATCATCCATTTATTTTTGTTCTTGGGTACTAATTTCAGAAACTTCCGTAGTAGTTACATCATCAGCAAATACTCTAACAGAAACTATAGAAGGAGACATAATAGAAAATAGTGATAATACAACAAGAGCTGAAGTTACAGTTTTTTTAAATTTCATAAAAAACACTCCTTCAAGTCACAAATATATATTACTGATAAAATAACTTGATTTTCTGATTTAAAACTCCTTTCTAACAAGTCATTCGTATACTTTTATTTTCCAATTCTATTATACCATAACTAGAAAACGGTTTCAAGCTTTTTCCTAAAAATATGTGCAAGTAATACGGGGAAATTAGCATGAAAACTTTTTAAAACAAACCAACCCCAGATAAAAATACATATTTTGTTTTAAAGAGAAAAAGGTTCCGAAAAACTGTCACATCTGCATTTGGTTGCTCTTTGATTTCAAAAAAGTATTAAAGATGGGAATATACCACATTTGCTCTTAGATGTGAACGAGAGAAACACCCTAGACATTGCCAAGAAGGAAAAAAAAGGGTACAATGTAACAAAATCAAGGGAGGTCTGGAATGAAGAAACAAAGCAAGTACCAAGAGGTCGTTTCCTATCTGAAAAATGGTATCGAGTCTGGACGCTTTCCGACGGGAAGTCGCCTGCCTTCTATCCGTCAACTAAGCCTTGACTTTCACTGTAGCAAGGACACCGTTCAGCGCGCCCTGCTGGAATTACGGCACGAACAATACCTCTATGCCAAGCCCCAGAGTGGCTACTATGTCCTAGAACAAGGGCAACACCAAGACCTCGAAATCGAGGTTACGGATGAACACGCCAGCGCCTATGACGATTTCCGACTCTGTGTCAATGAAACTTTGATTGGCCGGGAAAACTACCTCTTCAACTACTATGAAAATCAAGAAGGTTTAGAAGACTTAAGACAATCCATTCACCAACTCCTCTTTGACCAAGCCCTCTACTGCAAGGCTGACCAACTGGTACTGACTTCTGGAACCCAACAAGCCTTGTTTATCCTTTCTCAAATTTCCTTCCCTAGCCAAGCCAAGGAAATCTTGGTGGAACAACCGACCTACCATCGAATGAATCGCCTCTTGATTGCTCAGGGTCTGGACTATCAAACGATTGAACGAGGCATTGATGGGATTGACTTGAAGGAACTGGAAGGCCACTTCAAAACAGGAAAAATTAAGTTTTTCTATACCATTCCTCGATTTCACTATCCTCTAGGCCATTCCTATTCTGAGCAGGACAAACGAGCTATTCTTGACTTAGCAGCCAAGTATGATGTCTATATCGTAGAGGACGATTATCTGGGTGATTTGGACTCCAAGAAGGGCCAAACCTTCCACTATCTTGATACAGAGGAGCGTGTCATTTATATCAAGTCCTTCTCGACCAGCCTCTTTCCAGCCCTTCGTATTACAGCACTCATTCTTCCAAATGCTATCAAAGAAGCATTTGTGGCCTACAAAAATATCCTAGACTACGACAGCAACCTCATCATGCAAAAGGCCTTATCACTCTATATCGATAGTCAATTGTTTGAGAAAAATCGTCTGACTCGCTTGAATAATCAAGAAACTTACCAAAAACAAATCAAGGAAAGACTAGCTTACAGCCCCTGTCCTCTTCCTCATTTTCCTCTTCACGATGGTTTATTGCTAGACCTGAGACAGTATCCTAAAATCGCCAATCTCAAACACAGTCAACTAGGCTTGGACTTCTTTGAAGAGGCCTATTTAAGCACCTGTCCTTATCAATTTGCCAAGGTGTCCCTAGACAATCTGGAAAAGGTTTTAAACTATTTAAAAGCAGAATTGGAATGACATCCAACTCTGCTTTTTCTTATTCTTCAACTTCAGTTAGACTTGCTGCTTTTTCAAGATAGCTTTGGTAAGTTCCTTTATCCTTGAGTTTTTGGATGACCTTGTCTACCACTTCTCTCAAATCATCACTATTTTTTCTAAGAGCAACGGCATTGGCGTCGCCGTCCTTCATCTTCAAGCTGACAATTGCGACAGCTAAGTCAGCGTTTTTAGCAGCATAACTAAGTGCAACAGGCTCATCCATATGAACAGCATCTACTTTTCCAACCTGCAATTCATTGACTGCTTCACCCATATTAGTTAGGGAAGTCAATTGAGCTTTTGGCAATTGTTCCTTGACCATAGACTCTGGAACAGTCCCTTTTTGGGCTGCAATATTAGCACTTTCTAGGCTAGTTAAATCCTTGTATTTTTCTACATCAGCCTTACGAACCAAGAAACTAATCTTGTTTTCATAGTAAGGGATTGAAAAATCAAAGACTTCTTTTCTCTCGTCAGTAGCGCTAATTCCCGCAACTGCTAGGTCAGCCTTCCCAGTTTGAAGACTGGTCAAGACATTGTCAAAACTCATGCTTGAAATTTCCAACTTCACCCCAAGTTCATCAGCGATAACTTGAGCCATATCAATGTCCGCACCGACTACCTGATTTTTCCCGTCAACTAAAGACTGAAATTCAAAAGGTGCATAGTCAGGACTTGTCGCCACAACCAATTTCCCCTTTTGCTTAATGGCCTCAACAGCTGACTGAGAACCATTCGAACCTGACTGGCAAGCTACTAAGAAGAAACTTGCAAGAAAACTACATAAAACAAATATCCATTTTTTTGATTTCATAAATAAACAACCCCTCTGTTAATTTTGTATAATTATAACGATATCTAAGTTACTTGTCAAGTGTTTTCTTGCATTTTCATAAAATATATTTACTAAAAAATAGAAATACAGTGGTTAGTTTATCTATCTATTGGGAACTTATTTTCAAAAAAATCATTTATCATATCTTGATGCTGCTGGTTTACAATTGCAATATTTTTTATGTCACTATGATCAAAAAATCCTAATTCTAAAGTTTCATCACTTGTAAAAAAATTTGTAGAGATAGAAGTTTCAGATGAAACTAAATACAAGATTGTAAGAACTTGAGCCTCATCACCATTCGGATAACTGTCTGAATATTTTGTATAAACATTTAAGAGTTTTTCCACCCTCACTTCGACTCCTGTTTCTTCATAAAACTCTCGCACTAAAGCTTCTAAAGCCGATTCTCCTAATTCAAGAGCACCACCTGGTAATCCCCACGTTCCTTTATCTGCTCGTTTTTGTAATAAAATTTTTCCTGATTGACTTAATATTCCACAGGTAAAATTTAAAATAATTTTATCTTTTCCAACTTTTTTTCTGATATTCCGTATGTAGTTCATTATTCACCTCTGACAAAGTAAACTATCTATACAATGAAAGCTTACTGTATTAAAAAGTAAGCTTTCACAATAATTTTATCCTTTGAATACTTTATAATTCGACAATCTTACCTGTTTCAAAGTAAACAACCCATTCACAGATATTTTTAGCATAGTCACCGATACGCTCCAAGTAGGAAATAACTTGGAAATAATCACGACCCGTAACAATGGCTTCTGGATTTTTCTTAATCTCTTCAGTCGCAAGGTCACGGATAGTTTCAAAATAGTGGTTAATTTGCTCATCCATGGAGGCTACCCGGTATGCGTCGTCAACAGAACCATTAAGATAAAGATCAAGTGCTGCTTCAACAACGCTTTTAACTTCACGTCCCATTTTTTGAATTTCTTCCTCTACAGCTGGGATGCGCTCTTCCCCCTTCATACGGATGGTTGCCTGGGCAATGGCTACAGCGTGATCCCCCATACGCTCCACATCTGATACAGCCTTAAGGACAGTCAAGACTGTACGCAAATCTTGAGAGACTGGTTGTTGGAGTGCAATCATTTCAAATGATTTCTTTTCCAGTTTCACTTCGTATTCATTTACTTCTGCGTCATCTTCGATGACCTCTTTTGCCAGGTCACGGTCATGCGTGACAAAGGCACGCACCGTACGATTGATTTGTGAGAGCACTTCTTGTCCCATAGCGTAGAACTGGTTATGTAATTTCTCTAAATCTTCTTCAAATTGAGATCGTAACATCTTTCATCTCCTTATCCAAATTTTCCTGTAATATAGTCTTCCGTTTCCTTGTGTTGGGGATCAAGGAACATCTGCTTGGTATCATTAAATTCAATCAAATCTCCATCTAGGAAAAATCCTGTCTTATCAGAGATACGTGAAGCTTGTTGCATGGAACGGGTTACCAGAAGCATGGTGTACTTGTCTTTTAGACCATACAAGGTTTCCTCAATTTTACCAGCTGAAATCGGATCCAAAGCCGAAGTTGGCTCATCCAAGAGGATGATTTTAGGACTGGTTGCCAAGACACGGGCCACACAGACACGCTGCTGTTGACCACCTGACAATCCAATAGCTGAATCATGTAGACGATCCTTGACCTCATCCCAGATAGAGGCACCTTGCAAGGCTTTTTCTACGGCTTCATCCAGAACCAGCTTATCCTTAATTCCATTGATACGAAGCCCGTAGACAACATTCTCATAGATAGTCATAGGGAAAGGATTAGGTTGTTGGAAAACCATTCCGATTTCCTTACGTAATTCAACCGTATCTGTACGCGGACTGTAGATGTTGTGACCATTGTACACCACGGATCCAGTTGTGGTCACCTCTGGATTGAGATCTCCCATGCGGTTGAGAGACTTGAGGAGAGTTGACTTCCCTAATCCAGATGGACCAATCAAGGCTGTAATTTCCTTAGGTTGGAAAGATAGGGAAACACTATTCAAAGCCTTCTTTTTATTATAATAAACGGACAGGTCTGATACCTGTAAAATCGCATCTGTCATACGGTTTCCTTTCTAACCAAAGTGACCAGATACATAGTCATTGGTGGACTGTAGCTTGGCATTTTGGAAAATAGTTGCAGTTTTGTCATACTCAATCAAATCACCCAAGTAAAAGAAGCCTGTATAGTCACTTGCACGAGCAGCCTGCTGCATATTATGCGTTACAATGATGATGGTAAAGTCTTTCTTGAGCTCAAACATGGTCTCTTCTAGTTGCATGGTCGCAATCGGATCCAAGGCTGAGGCTGGCTCATCCATTAAGAGGATATCTGGCTTAACAGAGATGGCACGAGCAATACAGAGACGTTGTTGCTGACCACCTGATAAGGTCAAGGCTGACTTGTGGAGATCGTCTTTAACCTGATCCCAGAGGGCAGCCTGACGAAGGGAGGTTTCTACGATTTCATCTAGGACTTGCTTATCCTTAACTCCAGCACGTTCATGCGCAAAGGTAATATTACGGTAAATTGACTTAGCAAATGGATTAGGGCGTTGAAAAACCATTCCAATGTGTTTACGCATTTCATAAACGTTGATTTCTGGACGGTTGACATCAATTCCACGATAGAGAATCTGCCCAGTTACTTTAGCAATATCAATAGTATCATTCATGCGATTGAGACTGCGTAAGTAGGTAGATTTCCCCGATCCCGACGGACCAATCAAAGCTGTAATTTTATTTCTTTCAAATTGCATATCAATCCCCTTAATGGATTCATTTTTACCATAGTAAACATGGACATCCTTAGTAGAAAGGGCTACTTTTTCTTCAGGAAAGGTAAGGATATGCTTCTCATCCCAGTTATATGTTGACATGGCTTCTCCTTTAGACAGCGGTTAATTTCTTGTGTAGATAGTTTCCGAACTTACGAGCTCCAAAGTTAAAAATCAGGATAAAGATTAGGAGCACAGCGGCAGAACCTGCTGATACAATAGTTCCATCTGGAATAGTGCCTTCACTATTGACTTTCCAGATATGGACAGCCAAGGTTTCTGCTTGACGGAAGATAGAGATGGGGCTAGTCACACTGAGGATATTCCAGTTAGACCAGTCAAGAGCTGGCGCCGATTGCCCTGCTGTATAAATCAGAGCTGCAGCTTCGCCAAAGATACGACCAGATGCCAAGACGACACCCGTTACAATACCTGGAAGCGCTTCTGGAATAACAACATGAACCACTGTCTCCCAACGAGAAATCCCAAGAGCCAGACCAGCCTCACGTTGGGTATGGTGAACATGTTTCAAACTATCCTCTACATTACGCGTCATCTGAGGCAAGTTAAAGACTGTCAAGGCCAAGGCACCTGAAATGATTGAAAATCCATACTCAAACTGGACTACAAAGATCAAGTAACCAAAGAGACCCACCACCACTGATGGTAAAGAGGACAAAATTTCAATACAAGTCCGCACAAAGTTGGTAACAGGACCTTTTTTAGCATATTCAGCCAAGTAAATCCCAGCTCCCATAGAAAGAGGTACAGAAATAATCAAGGTAATGACCAATAGGAAAAAGGAATTGTAAAGCTGAATGCCAATCCCACCACCTGCTTGAAAAGCAGAAGACCTTCCAGTCAAGAAAGACCAAGAGATATGGGGCAAGCCCCGAACCAAGATATAGAGAATCAAGGAAGCCAAGATTGTCACAATGATGCTAGCAATCGTATAGAGGACAGCTGTTGCAAGTTTATCTAATTTCTTAGCGCGCATAATTTTTCTTTCCTCTTTCTTTCGTAATCAATTTAATCACACTGTTAAAAACTAAACTCATCAAGAGCAGTACCAAGGCCAGTGACCAGAGAACATTATTATTTACAGTTCCCATGACAGTGTTCCCAATTCCCATAGTTAATATAGAAGTTAAAGTTGCAGCTGGTGTGGTCAAGGAAGTTGGGATAACAGCTGAGTTTCCGACAACCATCTGGATAGCTAAAGCCTCACCAAAGGCACGCGCCATCCCAAAGACCACTGCAGTGAAAATACCAGAACGGGCCGCCTTCAAGATCACACGCCAGATAGTCTGCCAGCGAGTGGCTCCCATAGCGAAACTAGCCTCACGATAATAACGAGGAACCGCACGCAAGCTATCCGTTGTCATAAAGGTTACGGTCGGCAAAATCATGACAAAGAGGACGGAAATCCCTGACAAAATCCCAAAACCAGTCCCACCAAAGACACTGCGAACAAAGGGAACGACGACTTGCAAGCCAATAAATCCATACACTACTGAAGGAATCCCAACCAGGAGTTCAATAGCTGGTTGCAAAATCTTCGCCCCTTTTGGTGATACTTCGGTCATAAAAACTGCTGCACCAATAGCAAAGGGGGTTGCGATAAGGGCTGAGAGAATGGTAACGATAAAGGAACCCAAAATCATAGGAAGGGCACCAAATTCTTTACTAGAAGGATTCCAAGTTCCTCCCAAAAGAAAGTCAAAGATATTCACACCATTGACAAAGAAGGTCGACAAGCCTTTTTGCGCTACGAAAACCAAAATCATGGCCACAAGGATGACTATCAAAGAAAGACAGGCAAAGGTCAAACCTTTTCCTAATTTCTCCAGACGAGAATTCTTTGATGGAAGCAACATTTTCTTAGCTAATTCTTCTTGATTCATTATTGTCTCCCTTCCAACACTGTCACAGTTCCGGCAGCATCTTTTTCAACCTTCATTTCCTTAATCGGAATATACTTCAATCCTTTGACAATCCCTTCTTGGGTCTCATCCGAGAGAACAAAATTGAGAAATTCTGCAGCTAACTCATTGGGCTGCCCCAATGTATACATATGCTCATAAGACCACAAGGGCCAATTATTGCTACTTATATTTTCTGGACTTAAGTCATAACCATTCAACTTCATGCTTTTGACCGAATCATCTATATAGGTAAGAGATAAATAAGAGATAGCTCCTGGACTTTTTGATACGATTGATTTTACCGCTCCATTTGAATCCTGCTCCTGACTTTGCATGGCAGACTGACCTTCCATAATGACAGTATCAAAGGTAGCACGAGAGCCAGAGCCGGCTGCCCGATTGATAACAGAGATGGGTAAGTCCTTACCACCAACCTCTTTCCAATTGGTTACCTCACCTATGAAGATTTGACGAAGTTGCTCTGTCGTTAGGTTATCAACATCAACCTCCTTATTGGCAATCAGAGCCAAGCCAGCTACCGCGACCTTGTGGTCAACAAGAGCAGAAGCATCAATTCCGTCTTTTTCCTCAGCAAATACATCTGAGTTTCCTATATCAACTGCCCCAGACTGAACCTGGGACAAGCCTGTACCAGAACCTCCCCCTTGGACATTGACCGTTTTTCCAACATGGATCGTGCCAAATTCATCTGCCGCTACTTCAACCAAGGGTTGCAAGGCAGTTGAGCCAACAGCCGTTATGGATTCTCCACGATCAATCCAGCTAGCACAGCCTACTAAACAAGCCGTCAGCCAAAAAGCGATAAGAGACAGAGCAAGCTTTTTTCTTTTTTTCACTGTTTTTCTCCTCGAAAATAATTATGAATACTGTGAATTTTTTAAGTAGTTCTTTATGAGTTGACGCATGAATTCTTACCAAATTTCTGCGCAATTGATTATTTATATAATATAGGCTATATTACTCTTTTCTAACCTCCTTTTTTCATATGTGGATAAAATCTCTTGTCTATCCCTTCCCCCATTGTCACCCATTATAGTCATTTCGTGTCTCTTTTTCCCCTTTTTAATGCAAGGAAAAGGTTACTCTCCTTAGATGATAATCCAAAAGCTAGAAAGGTATCTCAAACCTCTCTACTCTCCCAGACTAGTTTACAACTAAAAGGAAAAGATTCTATTTTATGGGAAATCTAGTTTACAAGCGGTAAGAACGCTAATAACTAAACTTCTTGTACTCTTTGAAAATCTCTTCAAACCAGGTCAGCCTTGCCTTGTTATAGGTATGTACCTATTTGGTCAGTCCTATCTACAACTTTAAAGCAATGCTTTGTAACTGACTCCGTCAGTCCTATTTGCAACCTCAAAACAGTATTTTGAGCTATCTATGGCTAGCTTCCTAGTTTGCTCTTTGATTTTCATTGAGTAGTAAAACTACATGTGATGGCAATCAAGATATCAAGAATCATCCTACTAAAAAAATCCATACTTTCACTATAACATAGAATAAGATATTTGACTAGCATTTTCACTTGAATCTGAGGCCTTTTGGAAAATAATTTTTCAAAACATTTCCAGTAACCTTTGCAAAGCCCAAGCCATTGCCTTTAACCAAAACTTGGTACCAACCATTTGGCAGACTTTCTGCAAGCTGAACGGTTTCTCCAGCGACATACTTTACAAACGCTTCTTGGTCAATTTCAACTGACTGCTTGACCTGACTCGGTTTCAAGGCTAGACCAAGAGCAAAACTAGGCTCAAAGCGTTTCTTCTTAAAGGTACCCAGATGCAGGCCATTGCGAGCAATCTTGAGTTTTCCTAAATCTGGCAAGAGTTCTGGCAAGAGATAAAGCTGGTCTCCAAAAGTCTGCAAGATACCGGGTAGATTGACCTTCAAATGTTTTTGGGCAAATTCCTGCCACAAGACAACTTGTTCACGACTGAGATTGCTCTTACTTGCCTTACATTTTGGTGCTGGATTGTCACCTTTAAATTGCAAATGGGCTACAAACTGCCCCTCTCCCTTAAACTGATGAGGGTACATCCGAGCCGTTTCTGGCAGGTCAATACCAGCTACCATTCCATTGATATGTTCAACTGGCAGCAAGTCAAAATCATACTCTTCCAGTAGCCAATTAACAATCTCTTCGTTTTCCTCGGGGGCCCAGGTACAGGTTGAATAAACCAAACGGCCACCTTCTGCAAGCATGGTCACTGCATCTTCCAGAATTTCTCTTTGCAAGCTAGCGCATTGACTCGGATAATCTAAGCTCCAATAGTCCATAGCATCTGGTTGCTTACGAAACATCCCTTCACCAGAGCAAGGGGCATCCAGGACAATAAGGTCAAAATAGCCTTTAAAGACCTTGGCCAAGCGGTCGGCAGATTCATTGGTCACCACGACATTTGTCGCTCCAAAGCGCTCCATGTTTTCTACTAAAATCTTAGCCCGTTTGCTTGAAATTTCATTGGAAACAAGGAAACCCTCCCCTGCTAGATAGGCTGCCAGTTGAGTTGATTTGCCCCCCGGTGCAGCAGCCAAGTCCAAGACCTTCATACCAGGACTGGGTTGAGCTACTTGAGCCACCATTTGAGCAGCAGGTTCTTGCGAATAAACTAAACCTGTAGCATGCTCAGGCGATTTCCCTGAAACCTTCCCATAGTGGCCCCAAGGGGTTTGAGTAATGGCATCAGAAAAGGAAAGTTGCTCTTCTTTTAAGGGATTGACCCGAAAGGCCGAAACCGCTTCCTCCTCAAAAGAGGCAAGAAAATCTCTTGCCTCATCTCCTAGTATCTCTTTATATTTTTCAACAAATCCTTCTGGAAATTGCATTTAAGTTCTTTTCCTTTCGTAAATATAGGACTGAATTTCCTCCTGCATCTCAAGAGGTAGCATCATGACCGGTTGTCTGGTTTGAAAATCAAGAGGTTGACCAGATAGGGTCACAACCTGATAGCCCAGACTTTCCCCTAAAATACTAGCCGCAGCATAATCCCATGGTTGCAGATAGGTGACATAGGTCAACAAACGCCCTGACAAAATCTTGGAAAAACTAATGGCCGCACTCCCATAAACACGAACACCAAGTACTGCTCGACTCAAATCAGCCAAGCCCCATTCGTTGGTTTCCAGCATGCCACTATTTCCCGCAATGAGAAAATCTCCAAGTGGTTTGGCTTTAAAGGGAGCTAGGAGCCTATCATTTAGACAAACTGGAAATTCCCCACCACCGTGGTAACAATCCCCTTTGACCACATCATAAATCAGTCCAAACTGTCCCTGACCATTTTCAAAATAAGCCATCATAACAGCAAAATCTTCCTGCTGGGCTACAAAGTTATTGGTACCATCAATGGGATCAATGATCCAAACCTTGCCCTCTTGAACTGAAGCTCGCAAACAACCCTCTTCAGCACAAATCTTATCCTCAGGATAACGGGATAGAATTTCACCAACCAAGAGTTCCTGAACTTCCTTGTCCAGTCTGGTCACCAAGTCTGTTGGAGAGGACTTGGTCTCAACGCGCAAGTCTTCTTGCATGTGGTCAAGGATGTACTGGCCTGCTTTCTTAATTAGCTCTTTAGCAAATTCAAACTTACTTTCCAAGAGAAATCTTTCCTTCCCCTTTTTCCTTGGCAGCCTGAACTGCTCGGTAAAGCGAATAACCACTCACTGTTTCAAATTCTCGCCCCAAACGTTTCTCTTCGCTCTTGCTTGGCACGACCGCCTTGAATCCCTTATAGGAGTCCAGTAACTTTTTAGCCTCTACCTTGCCTTCATAGGCAGCTTCAACATCATTAAAAAAAGAAAGCACTGAAGCAAGTTCTTCAGTGCTCCACGACAAATCTAGTGGGTAACTATACTGTTTGTTCATTAACTAATACCAGCTCTCATTCTTGCTTCTTTTAGTTCTTGCTTACGATAACTACGAGGGAGAAAAGCACGAATCTCATCTTCATTAAAACCGATTTGCATGCGCTTGGCATCGATAATAATTGGGCGACGCAAAAGACTAGGATACTGCTCAATCAAATGAAGCAATTCCGATACCGAAATACTCTCTACATCAATATTCAATTTTTGAAAAATTTTTGAACGAGTTGAAATGATGTCATCAGTACCATTTTCGGTCAAGGAAAGGATGTGTTGCAATTCTTTTCTTGTTAAAGGACTGGTCATAATATTGTGTTCCACAAAGGGAACCTTATGTTTTTCTAACCAGGCCTTAGCCTTACGACATGATGTACAGCTCGGTGATAGAAATAGTGTAATCATGCTTTTCTCTTCTTATCTATACTTTGCTACTTCTATTATACAAAAAAATAAAGCGCTTGACTAGGGATTTTTAGAAAAAAAGCCTATTTTTTCAAGAAAAATAGACTGTTCGCGAACGATTGACACAATTAGATTTGCTTAATTCACTCTTAAGGATAGCTTTAATTTGTATACATTTTTATATATACAAATTAAAAACAGCTTTCGGTTCACTTTCTCCGACTTTTCAGATAAAGATAGCCAAAGAAGCTTTCATAGAGGGCAAAAAAGAGAAGGAAGGCATGAAGGAAGAAGGTCTCTGGCAAAATCAGTATAACAGGATCCTTGGCTGGATCAAAAAGCCAGGTATCATCTCCCACAAAGAGAATTTGATGGAACAGAGTAAAGAATTGGTCAAAACCAATCAAAACTCCCCCAAGCCCAATCAGTAAGGGCAAAACCACTAGAGCCAAAAGCACTTTACTAAATAGAGACAAGAAGCCCTTTTTCACAATCCCTTTGACAAAGACATAGAAACTTGGTAGTGTCACTAGAGCTACTAGCTGAACCAAATGAAAGAGATTCTTGACCACTGCGAAATGGTGCAGACCAGCTGCTGACGAACGAAAATCTGGCATCTCTAGGACCTGACTAAAAGGATTAGTCAGATAATTCATCAAGATATGAAAATTGTATTGAATGGTTTCTGGTTTTAGATAGACTCGATCCGTTAAGTTTAGCCACTTGATTTCCAGCGGATAAAAAATCCAAGCCAAATAAATGGTCAAAAGGATTGAGAGGGAGAGGAGAAAGAGCATAGAGCTCCAAAAGGTCAGTTTAGTTTTCATCAAAATTCCACTCCGCAAGGCTAGAAACCACATGAGTCGGTGCGATTGGCAGGTCTGCCACTTCTTCTGCCTTGGTAAAACCTGTCGTCACCAAGAGCGTTGGAATGCCATTGTCAATCCCTGCTCGAATATCAGTCAAATAATTGTCCCCAACCATGATTAATTCTTCACGTTCCAAACCTAAATGCTCAACCGCCTTGTCCATAATGATAGCATTTGGTTTTCCGATATAAACAGGCTTCACTCGTGTTGCTACTTCAAGCAGGGTAATCAGTGAACCAGCACCTGGCAAAAGTCCTCGTTCTGTCGGAATGTTGAGGTCAGGGTTGGTTCCGATAAAGTGAGCTCCCTTTTGGATAGCTAGAGTTGCTGTGGCAAATTTTTCATAGTCAACTTGCCAGTCCAGACCTACTACCACATAGGCAGGATTTTCCTTGTCTTCCACATAACCAGCCGCCTTGATGGCTTCCTTGAGCCCTGATTCTCCGATAACATAGACGGTCTTTTCAAGCCCCAAGTCATTCATATAGTCGATCGTTGCCAAAGTCGCTGTGTATACAGTCGACAGGGGAGTATCGATATTAAAATTCTGAGCCAACATCTCCTGAACACTCTCTGGGGTGCGGGTTGTATTGTTGGTTACAAAGAGATAGGGGATGTCTCGCTTTTGCAATTCATGGACAAAAGCCTCTCCTGCTGGGATTCTGTCTTTGCCTTTATAAATGGTTCCGTCTAAATCAATTAAATAGCCTTTATATTTCATCTATTTCTCCCTAATCCTTTTTTATTTCTTGCCAAGTGATGATAGCTTGGGCATTGGTAGCCCCATCGCTTGTGATCTCATGCTTGCTTTCCAGTCCAGTCCGTTCAACAGACGATGTGATCACCCCACCTGGTCGAACTTCCTTGACATACTTGAGATTGATTTTCTTGGGAATATATTGGGTCAAAAAGTCCGCTCCCATGACCTCAAAAATCCAGTCCAAGTATTTACTGTTATTGACATGTCCATTCATATCCAAATCGTAAAAACGGACATGGTAATCCTTGCTGACTGGCTCTTCCAAAGGCTCATACTTTGGCCCACGGATAAGTTTTTTATCAAAATCAGACTGGTAAGGAGCAACAATCTCAGGCTCGACAGCATGGACTTTTCGACTGTCTCGGTCCATGAGAACAAAGGTCGCCATCATGTGAATAAGATCCTGTCCTGCTTCATCATAAATGGTAAAGCGACGGTAGCAAAAGAGCCGATTGTAGCTCAAGGCTTCCGTTTCAATAGTAATTTCTTCCGCAAAACGAGGCAAACGAACCACCTCAATATCGTATTCTGTGATAATCCAGACCAGATTATGCTCTTCCAAAATAGTCTTATCACTAACTCCCAGTTCAATCGACTGCATCCCTGAAACTTGTAGGGAAAGCAAAATCACATCTGGAAGCTTGATATGACCGTTCATATCAGCCATATCAAAAGGAATTTTCATGTTCATTTGATAAGTTAAGCCCATCATCCTACTCCAAAATAAATCGTTCTGCTACGGTGTCTCCTAAGAAGAGACCTCTTTTTGTCATGCGAACTCGGTCACCGTCTATTTGCATGAGACCCTGTTGAACCAAGTCTCTGACAATTTCTCCATAAAGTCCATCAAAAGACCGTCCAAATTTTTCCTCAAATCGCGCCATGGAGACTCCTGATTTCTTGCGGAGTCCCAGGAACATTTCTTCTTCCATTTGCTCTTTTTGACTCAGGTACTCCTCTGTGATACGAGCATTGCCTTCCTCAACCGCATTAAGATAATGGCGAATGGGACCATGATTTTTATATCGAATACCATTGACATAACCAGATGCTCCAGCACCGATGCCATAGTATTCAGCATTGTCCCAGTACATAAGATTGTGGCGACTTTCAAAACCAGGTTTGGAGAAATTAGAAATCTCATAATGCTCAAAGCCTGCTCGCTCAAGCTCAGTGATGATGTACTCAAACATCTCCGCTTCCAGTTCCTCCTTAGGCAGAGGCAATTTCCCTCGTCGCATACGGTTCATAAAGACCGTATGATTTTCCAAAATCAAGCTATACAAACTCATGTGGGGAATATCCAGTCCAATGACCTTAGCCACATTTTCCTGGACCTGCTCCATGGTCTGACCAGGCAGCGCATAAATCAAATCAATGGAGATGTTGTCAAAACCAGCCAATTTCAGGCGGTCGATATTTTCATAAATATCCTTCTCCAAATGACTGCGCCCAATCTTTTTCAGCATCTTGTCGTCAAAGGTCTGCACGCCTAGCGAAACACGATTGACAGCCGAGTTTTTCAAAACAGCAATCTTATCCGCGTCCAAGTCGCCTGGATTGGCTTCAATGGTCAACTCTTCCAAGGCAGACAAGTCCAAGTTTTTAGTCAAGCCCTTCAATAACACCTCCAGTTGCGGAGCTGACAAGGCTGTTGGTGTCCCACCACCAATGTAGAGGGTCCGCAACTTTTGAATATCATAAGAACGAAACTCTTCTAACAGATGCTCTAAATAACTGTCGACTGGCTGATTCTTAATAAAAACTTTTGAAAAATCACAATAATAACAAATCTGGGTACAAAATGGGATGTGCACATAGGCTGACGTTGGTTTTTTCTGCATAGTACTTATTATACCACAAAAGCGAACAATACTTAGAATTCCCTTTAACAAAATCCTAGCATTGTTCGCTTTCTTTATCTAAACATTCTTTTTATTTTATGACGAACACGATTCCCAGAACCAATCTAGTTTGTCTTTACAATACAAAAGAATGAATGTTCATTTGACTAAATTTTTAGTCTTCTTTTTTCTTTCCAAGAGCAAGTCCGAGACCGCCTAGCAGACCAAGAAGTTCTAGAGATGCAAGAGTCGCATTTGATTCTGTTCCTGTATTTGGTAATACATTTTGAGAATCATTTGACTTAGTTCCATTATCACTAGCATCTGTAGTATCTTCATGATTTGCATTCGGAGTAACTGCATCTGGAATTGGAGTTGTTGATGCAGGTGCAGGTGTATCTTGACCAGAATTTCCATTAGTAGCAGGTGTGACTGGAGTTGCTGGAGTGACTTTACCTGGTGTTACCTTAGCTGGTGTTGTTATATTATTAGCAATGTGTTCTGTGATATGACCGTCAGTTGAATCTACATCGTAAGTGGTTGTTGTAACTGTCTTACCTTTTGCTCCTTCAACGCGTTCATTAGGTGTGTCAACTTCTCGTTCACCATCTCTAACATATTCAACTTCAGGTTCAATCGGGGTTTCTACTACTTTGTCCTTGGCTGCGACTTTGACGACTGTATTCGTTGGTTCTTTCGTTTTCCCATAAGTTAGCACGGTTGTTGGAGTTATCTTACCTGTTTTTGGATTAACTTCATAGGTAGTGGTCTCAATCACATCACGACCTTCAGAATCTTTAGATTGTTCAACCTTAGTTTTAGCTCCTACTTTAACGATTGTCTTACCTGCTGGGGTGACGACTGGGGTGCCAACGTGTTCTGTGATATGACCGTCCTTTGAATCTACATCGTAAGTGGTTGTAGTAACTGTTTTACCTTTAGCTCCTTCAATACGTTCATTAGGTGTGTCAACTTCTCGTTCACCATCTCTAACATATTCAACTTCAGGTTCAATTGGTGTTTCTACTATTTTGTCCTTGGCTGCGACTTTGACTATTGTTGCTGTTGGATTTACTACTACTGGTTTTCCTACTGTTTCTGTAATAGCGCCTGTAGTAGAATCAACACTATATGTTGTTGTGATAGTACTTGAACCTGCTTGGCCTGCTTCTTCCACATTTGGTTGATTTTTGTCGCGTGTATCATCTTTCACATATTTCTTAGGTGATGAGATTTCTGTTTTTTCTACTTTGTCCTTCGCTGCGACTTTGACGACTGTATTCGTTGGTTCTTTCGTACGAACTGGTTTACCTTCACTTGCTGTAATCTTTCCAGTATTAGTGTCCACAGTGTAAGTTGTTGTGATAGCGTCTTCACCATCTTCACCTTTAACAGTAGTTGGGACTGTACCTTTTTCTTTCGTATCATCTTTTTCGTAAACTACTGGAGATGGTACTACCATCTTCTCAATCGTTAGTTCTTTCCTTGTCCCGTAAGTAGTTACTGTTGTAGAAGTTACCTTACCTGTTTTTGGATCAACTTCATAAGTTGTAGTGTTGATAACTTCACGACCTTGGTCATCCTTGCTACTCTCAACCTTAGTTTTAGCTCCAACCTTAACTATTGTTTTACCAGCCGGGGTGACCACTGGCTTACCAACCTGTTCTGTGACTGTTCCATTATTTGGATTAACGTCATACCTTGTAGTCGTTACAGATTTTCCTTTTGCTCCTTTTCTAGGCTTGTCTGGTGTACCAAAGTCACGAGTGTCATCTCTTTCATAAACCACTGTGGGCTCAATTGGCGTTTCTACTACTTGATCCTTAGCCGCGACTTTAACGATTGTTTCTGTTGGATTTACTATTACTGGATTTCCTTCATTTGGAGTAACTTCCCCATTGTCTGGATTTACTGTGTAAGTCGTGGTGGTTGTCTTACTTCCGTCTTTTCCTGGGACAGTAATATTGGCTTGGCCTTTTTCTCGACTAGCATCTTTTTCGTATTTTACTGGAGATGGGATTGTTTCTACGTCTACTCTATCCTTAGCTCCTACTTTTACAACTCTAGCTATTGGTAGAGTTACGACTTCTGATCCCCCTTTTGTTGGAGTTAGGGCTCCATTTACTGGATTTACGCTATAGGTTGTGATGACTTTAGATTTTCCTGATTTCCCTAGAAATTGAACGGTATCAGTACCTTTTGGACTGTTTTCATCTTTTAAATAAACTGTTTTGGGTTCAACTGAATTATACTCAACTATATCCTTCGCGCCACCTTTATTGACTACTTCTTCCTTCTTAGTCGAAGTAAGGCTGCCAGTTTTTGAGTTTACTGTGTAGCTTGTTGTCTTCTTAACAACGTCGTCTCCTTTTTTAATGTATTCTACTTCATCCTTGGCTGCGACTTTGACAACTGTTTCTATTGCCGGTTGCTTAACTACTGGTTGTCCTACATGTTCAATCAGATCTCCAGTGTTAGGATCTACACTATAAGTTGTTGTTACTGTACTAGTACCTGAAGTACCAGCTGTTGTTACATTAGCTTCACCTTTAGCTCTTGTGGCATCTTTTTCATAACGTACACTTGGCTCAAGTTGGGTAACGACAACTGTAGATTTGGCTCCATCTTTCTTAAACACTTCATCAATTGTATTGTTAGTAATCTGTCCTGTATCGAGATCTTTCATACTCACAGTTATTGACTTAATGATGTCATCTCCGCGTTTACTATATACAACAGTTTCTCCAACTTTTTCTACAGATTTAACTGTTGCAATGTTTTTATCTTGATAACCTGTCCCATCTAAGGAAATTCGTTTCCCAGATATAAACTCTGATCGTCTATTAATCATATCAGCTTCAAAATAAGAACGTGAACTGTGACCTCCACTGGTTCGTCCAACATTTATAACAACATCACTATCATTGCTGACGCCTTTTCTTATCGCCAAATCATTATCAACAATATAATGAGTCATTTTACCAGACTTGGCTATTTTTTTGCTATCTAAACCTTTTTGCCAAAATTCACGACTGGAAAGCAAATTGGTCACAACTTTTGGAGCATTAAAGGTTGTGCCTTTTTTTAATACATTATTATAAACGTTTCTATAAGCCAACTGTTCTTTAGGAGACATGACTCTGCTGTCAGAATATGCCAACTGATAAGCTTCAACCATTGCCCGTTGTACTAAATATCCTCCTAAAGAATGACCTGTCAAATAAAGATTAGTAATACTCTTATCTTTAGCTAGTTCATGCATAATATTTTCTGCATCTATCCCTTGTTGAGGATTGCTTCCTAATCCAAGTGTTATATCAGCTCCTATATCTTTCGCATCACTTGTTCCACGAAAGGCTAATACTTGTGCAGTTCCATTTGGTAAATATAAGAAATCACTCTTCGTTTCATACAAGACAGCATCTAGTCCACTGGAGGTATGGTAACTTTTCTTCCTTTCCCAATAAGGCCCCAATTCCTTATTCATCATCATATACTCATAACGTGGTTTACTGTCACCATTCTTTTTATATAACTCTGACTCTGTTAAGGGTCTCTTATGATCCAGCACTCTATCAATATAATTATCATCACGGTAGGATAATTCCATGAACATAATCATATCGCGCTCACTTACATTCCATTTTAATTTTTCATCTGGCTTTTCTTTACTGTCAATAATACCATCACCATCAGTATCTTCTAATAAGGGATGACTATTATAACCTACATATTTTTTCCCACCTTTTTCATAAATATAAAGTTCTTCTTTATCCTTCAAGTAATCATCATCTGTATAGGCTTCTGGACTTAACTTAGAGCCGTTTAACAATAAACTATCAAGCTTATTACCTTCTGAACCGATTACTCCTGCTTTTATTTGCTTAGCATACTCATCAGTTAATTCATACTTTTTAACCTCGGAAGGATTTGATGCTGCTCTCACCGCTGGAGTGCTTGATCTGTCTTCACCCGCCACGAAATCCCTTGTGGTCAAGCTATTATTTTCCTTATTCCCAGATCTGACGGGTTCTGTAGTCCTTGTAGATCCTATTGGAACATCTCTGGTATCTAACTCAGAAGAAGGATTATTTTGATTATCTAGTATAGGTTGAACTTCTTCTCTTTTATCCACAGAAGATGGAGAATTTTCCGTAGAAGCAAGTACTCCCTGGGATGGTGTAAACAAAGCAATGCCTATTAATACAGAAGCCACTCCAACAGAAAACTTTCGAATCGAAAAACATTGATGTTTATTAAAAATATCTTTCATTTTACCAACTTTCTTTCTAGCTATTTTTTACAAAATAGAGAGTTCTACTATTTTCCCTTGACAAAATACTAAACCCTTTCTTGACTAAAATTTTAGAACTTTTCCTCTGCTTGATTATAAACTACCACATTGATTTCTAATCATAAAAAAATGAATTGCTTAATATTAATAAAATATCAGTAAAATATAAAAAATGTAAATATTTCACTTTCAACACTGCCATTATACCATAATACTCAATGAAAATCAAAAAACGCATAATATCAGGCCTTGAAAAACCTTGATACTATGCGTTTGATTATGGGAAGATCTACTTCATTTTCTCCTAGAATTGAGTTTTTGCCCAGTCTCATCAAATCTAGATTTTTTCTTCTTTGATATCAATCACAATCTCTTCTGATTCATCAAGAATTTCGGCCTTTTCTTGCCATTGCTCTTTGAGATTATTGAATCGATATTTTGATACTTCTGTCGCTTGACGAGCACATGATTTGGCTTGAGCAAGGACGCTGTCCACAGTGATTTCACCCGACTCAACCTGTTCTTTGGTTTTAAGAACAAAATCTGTAGCCTGCTCCTTGACTTCTGTCAGTTTTTCACAGACCTGCTCCTTGGCATACTCTGGATTTTCTCTCAAATCATCCAGAAAATCTTGAGCCTGACTGCAAACTTGTTTGCCCTTGTCGCTTGTTAAAAACAAGGCAAGAGCTGCACCTGAAACGGTTCCTAAAAGGATTGAGGATAATTTACCCATAAGGATTCTCCTTTTTTATTTTTTTAAAAATTTACTTGCAAGACGAAGAGCTGATAAACTTGCCCCAGTCTTGAGTGTTTTTGAACCAGCTGATGAAGCTTTCTTGCTCAAGACACGCGCATGGTCATTGAGGTCTGAAACAGATAGAGATAAATCTGCAACAGCACTAAAGAGTGGATCAATCGTTGCCACCTTGACATTAATATCATCTGCCAAGACATTGATCTTAGACAGCAATTCATTGGTATGATGCAAGGTCACATCCACATCTGAAGTCAAGGTTTTAATCGTCTTCTCTGTTTCATCGATAACACGGCCAAGCTTTTGTACAGTAATGATTAGATACACTAAAAATACAATCAAAGCAAGGGCAACAAAAATATATGCAACTTCTAACATTTAGTTTTCCTCCTCTGTAACATAGTAAGGGGCCTTCTTTCGATTTTGATATAGAATGATAAAAATACCCAGTCCGATAAGGACAACTGATAGCCATTGAGACACTCGAAGGCCAAAGAACATGAGACTATCTGTTCGCATGCCTTCGATGACCATACGACCGAAACCATACCAAATCAAGTAAAAGGCCGTGATATGACCTCGTCTGAGACTTTTCCATTTTCGTCTAAAAATCAGAATCAAGGCAAATCCAAGTAGATTCCATAGGGACTCATAAAGAAAGGTCGGCTGACGGTAGCTCCCCTCAATATACATCTGGTCACGAATAAAGACAGGTAGATAATCCAAATTATCCACTGCTGCACCATAAGCTTCTTGGTTAAAGAAATTGCCCCAGCGACCCAAACTTTGGGCAATCATGACGCTAGGCGCCGCAATATCTAGAAAATCCCAAGTGTTAATGAGTTTACGATCAGCAAAGATATAGAGTACAAGTGCCCCAGTTATCAAACCACCGTAAATGGCCAAACCACCATTCCAAATGGCAAAAATCTCTCCCAAATTCTGACTATAATAATCAAAACGGAAAATGACATAGTAGAGACGAGCTCCTAAAATAGCCAAGGGAAAGGCTATCAAGATAAAATCTAAAATATCGTCTGGTATGATCTTCTTTCTAGGCGCTTCTTTCATGGTCAAATAAACCGCAAGAATCAAACCTGTAACAATACACAAGGCATACCAACGAATGGCTAGAGGGCCTAGTTGAATAGCAATTGGATCAAGCATTAGGCACCTCATTTCGAGCGATGAGACTTGTCAGTCGTTCTTCGAACAAACGGGTCGCATCAAAGCCCATTTCCTTGGCACGATAATTCATGGCAGCTGCCTCAATCACGACAGAAATATTACGACCTGTTTTAACTGGAATGCGGATACGAGGAATGGCTACGCCAGAAATTTCTATTTCCTCTGCATTGTTTCCAAGACGATCAAAAGTCTTATGTGTATCATAGTTTTCCAAATAGACAGCAAGTTGAACCTGTGAAGAATCCTTGACGGCACTGGCACCGTAGAGGCTCATGACATCGATAATCCCAACCCCACGAATTTCAATCAGGTGTCTCAAGATTTCAGCCGGTTCACCCCAAAGAGTAATCTCATCCTTGGCAAAGATATCGACCCGGTCATCAGCTACCAAGCGGTGACCACGTTTGACAAGTTCCAGACCTGTCTCACTCTTACCAATTCCACTATCTCCCTGAATCAAGACGCCCATCCCATAGATATCCATCAAAACCCCATGAACACTGGTACGTTCTGCCAAACGAGAATCCAGATAGCTAGATAACTCTCCAGATAAACGACTTGTCGCTGTACGGCTGGTTAAAATAGCAATCTTACATTCTCTGGCTGCTTTTAACATCTCCTCTGGAACCACCAAACCACGGGCAACAATGACCGCTGGTGTCTCAGGTAGAAACATTTTTTTCAAAACTTCATAACGGCTGTTGGAAGGCATGCTGATCAGATAAGACCACTCCTTCATCCCCAAAAGTTGAATCCGCTCTGGCGTGTAGTAGTCAAAATAACCTGTCATTTCAAGACCAGGTCGCGTAATATCTGCTGTATTGATTTCCTTTTCAAGCAATTCTGGTTCGCCATAGACAATGTCTAGTCTAAGCTTTTCAATCACTTCTTTTACTAAAACCGACATCATTTCCTCCTTCAATCGAGTTCTTCTCTCTATTATATCAAATTGTAGGAGGAAGTTTCAGATTTTTGCAGGCTTTGGAGTATTTATTTATACTCAATGAAAATCAAAGAGCAAACTAGGAAACTAG
>NZ_VMLM01000022.1:0-3052 GCF_013276695.1 Streptococcus sp. 4155 | reverse complement strand
ATATCTACGGCAAGGCGACGTTGACGTGGTTTGAAGAGATTTTCGAAGAGTATTAAAAGAAAAAGGACTAGATTTCTCCAGCCTTTCATTTCAAATTAGAATTTTTTACGTTTACGAGCTGCTTCTGATTTACGTTTACGTTTTACAGAAGGTTTTTCATAGAATTCACGTTTGCGTGTTTCTTGAAGAGTACCAGCTTTAGTAACCGCACGTTTGAAACGACGAAGTGCGTCGTCAAGAGATTCATTCTTACGTACTACTGTTTTAGACATTTTTTTCACTCCCTTCAAGTTCAATATCTATTTTATTCTACACGTAAAAGGAATAATTGTCAAGCAAAAATGCGGTTTAATTTTGATTTTTTCTTACATTTATACAAGAGTTGAAAGCGTTCAATAGAACATTGCTTTTTATTTTTCAAGTAAGCTAAGCGCTTCAGCATCCGCAATAATAGTCACATCAGGGTGATTTTGGAGACTACTTGCAGGTAGATTCTCAGTCACTGGACCAGACACTGTTCCGGCAATGGCTTCTGCTTTCGACTCACCGTAGGCAAAGAGAAGGATTGACTTGGCATCCAAGATGTTCTTAATCCCCATTGAAATAGCTTGGGTTGGGACGTCTTCAATCTTGTCAAAAAAGCGCGCATTGGCTTCAATAGTAGACTGGTCAAGTTCGACTAGATGCGTTTGACTGTCAAATGGAGTACCAGGTTCATTAAAGCCGATATGCCCATTGCGACCGATTCCCAAGATTTGCAGGTCAACTGGATGGTCAGCCAAAATTTGGTTGTAGCGTTCAACTTCAGCTTCAGCATGATCCTTAACACCACGAGGCAAGAAACTTTCTTTAAATGGTTTTTGGTTGAACAAGTTTTCTTGCATGAAGTGACGGTAAGACTGTGGATTGTCGCCATCAAGGCCTACATACTCATCAAGGTTGACACTGGTTAGATTTGAAAAATCGAGGTCACTTTCAACAATTTCCTTATAAAATTCAAGTGGACTACTTCCTGTCGCAAGCCCTAAGGTTTGAGCGCCATTGTCTAATTTTTCCTTCAAAATCTCAAAAGCAACTTTTCCACCTTCGATTTGGTTTTCAACTTTAATAACTTTCATCTTTTCATCCTCCATTTCTATCTATTTTTATTATATGGTATAGACCAATTTTTGTCAAGTGAAAACGATTTAATTTCTAAAAAAAGAGCGTCTATACTTGAAACATGTTATAATGGATAGGATTAGAACTTAGAAAGAATGAACAGATATATGAATACAGCTGATTTTGACTTCCACTTACCTGAGGAATTGATTGCCCAAACACCCCTTGAAAAACGAGATGCCTCTAAACTCCTCATCGTCAACCGTGAGACAGGAAAAATGCAGGACAAACACTTCCACTCCATTATTGATATGCTGGAACCTGGTGATGCCCTCGTTATGAACGACACCCGCGTTCTCCCTGCCCGCCTCTATGGTCAAAAGGAAGAAACTGGAGGCCATGTGGAACTTCTCCTGCTCAAAAATACTGCTGGAGATGAGTGGGAAGTTCTGGCTAAACCTGCCAAACGCCTCAAGGTCGGTACTCGTATCAGCTTTGGTGATGGTCGCCTCAGCGCTGTCATTACAGAAGAATTGACCCACGGAGGCCGCATTGTCCGCTTCGAATACCACGGAATTTTCCTAGAAGTTTTGGAAAGTCTGGGTGAAATGCCGCTGCCACCTTATATCCACGAAAAACTGGATGACCGTGAACGCTATCAAACAGTTTACGCCAAGGAAAGCGGCTCAGCTGCTGCACCAACTGCTGGACTTCACTTCACCAAAGAACTGCTAGCAGAAATCCAAGCTAAGGGTGTTCATCTAGTCTATCTGACTCTTCATGTCGGACTCGGAACCTTTAGACCCGTTTCTGTGGACAATCTAGACGAACACGAAATGCACTCAGAGTTCTATCAACTTTCTGAGGAAGCAGCTGCAACTCTCCGCTCTGTTAAGGAAAATGGTGGTCGTGTCATCGCTGTCGGAACCACTTCTATCCGCACCTTGGAAACTATTGGTTCCAAGTTTGAGGGGCAAATCCAAGCAGATTCTGGTTGGACCAATATCTTTATCAAACCTGGGTATGAGTGGAAGGTCGTGGATGCTTTTTCAACCAACTTCCACCTTCCAAAATCAACTCTGGTCATGTTGGTTTCTGCCTTTGCAGGCCGTGAATTAGTCTTAGACGCTTATCACCATGCCATTCAAGAACACTACCGCTTCTTCAGTTTCGGTGATGCCATGTTTATTTATTGAGAAAGAATTTCTCTAAATCTTCTAATACCAATAAATCACTAAGATATTATTTCAAAGAACATCTACAATTGAAACTCTAGCTAGCTGTAGAGGACGCCTAGTACATTAAAATTAAAATGTTTCTCCCTAGCTGCGAAAATATTGCCATAGATTGCGTTGACTCTCCAAATCGATTCATCTATATTTTATTTCAGCTTCCTATATTTTCTTCGCTGTTTGTAAATCAAAATACAAGATACATGAGTAGCACCATATTTGTTACTCTTATCTGTCCTCTCAAGAGACTATTATGAGTGGTTTCAGAATCATTCACTACTTTGACCCTGACTCTCCTTAGTCTCAAAATCAAAGACTAAACAAAAAGTGAACAAACCTGAATTCTAATGTACAGAAGACTAGGCTTGTTCACTTTTTATAGTCGCTATAAGATGACCTTATCTATAGCTTTTTATACATAATTATATATTCAGACATACTATTATCAATTGTGTCGCAGGGAGGAATCTGTTAACGCACCCATTCACCATTATCATTGACTCTATAGCCATCTATACTTGTATTGATCGCTAGCTCACCCGATGCATTTACATAATACCATTTACTGCCAACTTGGAACCATTGATTGGCTTTCATAGAACCGTTGCTGTTGAGGTAGTACCATGAACCATTATTTTGTAGCCAACCTATCTCCATAGAACCATTATCGTTGAGATAATACCATGAACCATCAACTTGCTCCCAACCTGTTGCCATGG
>NZ_VMLM01000021.1:0-10818 GCF_013276695.1 Streptococcus sp. 4155 | reverse complement strand
ATATTGTTTGTGTATTTAGATTATAACTTATGTTTATTAGGAGGAGTAGTCATGAAAACTATCGTTAAAATTTGTTTAGTTGCTTTATCTGCCTTTTTACTTTTATTTGCTGAAAAAAATGTTTTTGCAGACTCTAATTCACATGATAACTTAAACTCTTTGGAAGTTAGCGATAGAAGTTTTCGTAACGGAGAATTGTTGAAGAGTTATCTTGTAAAAGATAAAGATAGGATTTATTTTGATTATGATAAAGCGGTTCAAGATAAACAATCGAAAGATGTAATTGACATGGGTTTATTGGTAGAGACAATAAGCGAAGACTATAGTTCAAATACGTTTACACCTGCTAAATATTTTAAGGCAGGATTGCCTGTTCACGGGAATTACTGTGGTCCTGGTTACGACGGGGAAGGATTTACTCTACCTGTAGTGGATGTTTTGGATCAAGGTTGTCAAAATCATGATAGATGTTACAAGTGGGGAGCTGGTATTGGAGCTAATTGTGAGTGTAATCGTCAGTTAGTCGATTTTATAAAAGTTAACAGACGTTGGATACCAGAAAGTACCTTATGGGTTGCGGATGCTATCAGAGTTTATTTTGAAACGATTGGAGCTATAGGATGTTGAATCTAAAATCATTTATTACACGCTATTCTAAGGTCTATATTGGTTTAGTTCTGTTGATCTGGATTGCTTTCTTCTTTCTTCCTTGGGGCAGTCCGATTCTGGGGGGAAAGATTGACCTCTTCAGCATACAGAAAGTCTTGCTAGTTTTTGGCATTCTGTCCATTTTGATGGCCTTGCTGTCCAAGAAAGTCAGTCTCTTTGTTTTTGGATTGATCTGCTGTCTTTCTCTTTGGATTAACTTATTTATCCTATTTGCTATTTTGCCGATTCTTGGCAATTAAAGTATCATAAAAGTCAGAGAGGTTAGCTTGAAAACTAGCCTCTTTTTCCTTTTCAAAATGGGGATTCTTCCTTGAAAATAATCAGTAATTGTGCTAAAATTAAAAGAACATTCTAAAATATTCGGAATTTAAAGTAAGGAAAAACATGGCTAATATTTTAAAAACAATTATCGAAAATGATAAAGGAGAAATCCGTCGTCTGGAAAAGATGGCTGACAAGGTTTTCAAATACGAAGACCAAATGGCTGCTTTGACTGATGACCAACTAAAAGCAAAAACAGTTGAATTTAAAGAACGTTATCAAAATGGAGAATCGCTGGATTCATTGCTTTATGAAGCATTTGCGGTTGTCCGTGAGGGTGCCAAACGTGTCCTAGGTCTCTTCCCATATAAGGTTCAGGTCATGGGGGGAATCGTTCTTCACCATGGTGACGTGCCAGAGATGCGTACAGGGGAAGGGAAAACCTTGACTGCGACTATGCCGGTATACCTCAATGCCCTTTCAGGCAAAGGGGTTCACGTAGTTACGGTTAACGAATACCTATCAGAACGTGACGCGACTGAGATGGGTGAATTGTACTCATGGCTTGGTTTGTCAGTAGGGATTAACTTGGCTGCCAAATCTCCAATGGAGAAAAAAGAAGCCTATGAGTGTGATATTACTTACTCAACCAACTCAGAAATCGGATTTGACTACCTTCGTGACAACATGGTCGTTCGTGCTGAAAACATGGTACAACGTCCGCTTAACTATGCCTTGGTCGATGAGGTTGACTCTATCTTGATTGACGAGGCCCGTACACCTTTGATTGTATCAGGTGCTAATGCAGTTGAAACCAGTCAGCTCTACCATATGGCAGACCACTATGTAAAATCGTTGGACAAAGACGACTACATCATCGATGTGCAGTCTAAGACTATTGGTTTGTCTGATTCAGGGATTGACAAGGCTGAAAGCTACTTCAAGCTTGAAAATCTCTATGACATCGAAAACGTGGCTTTGACTCACTTTATCGATAACGCCCTTCGTGCCAACTACATCATGCTTCTCGATATTGACTATGTGGTGAGCGAAGAGCAAGAAATCTTGATTGTCGACCAATTTACAGGTCGTACCATGGAAGGTCGTCGTTATTCTGATGGCTTGCACCAAGCTATTGAAGCCAAAGAAGGTGTGCCAATCCAGGATGAAACCAAGACATCTGCCTCAATCACGTATCAAAACCTTTTCCGTATGTACAAGAAATTGTCTGGTATGACGGGTACAGGTAAGACTGAAGAAGAAGAATTCCGTGAAATCTACAACATTCGTGTGATTCCAATCCCAACAAACCGTCCTGTTCAACGGATTGACCACTCAGACCTTCTTTATGCAAGTATCGAATCTAAGTTTAAAGCGGTTGTCGAAGACGTTAAGGCTCGTTACCAAAAGGGTCAGCCTGTCTTGGTTGGTACAGTAGCGGTTGAAACTAGTGACTATATTTCTAAGAAATTGGTCGCAGCTGGTGTTCCTCACGAAGTCTTGAATGCCAAAAATCACTATAGAGAAGCCCAAATCATCATGAATGCTGGTCAACGTGGTGCCGTTACCATCGCAACCAACATGGCGGGTCGTGGTACCGACATCAAGCTTGGTGAAGGTGTTCGTGAACTTGGAGGACTTTGTGTGATTGGTACAGAACGTCATGAAAGTCGTCGTATCGATAACCAGCTTCGTGGACGTTCAGGTCGTCAAGGAGATCCAGGTGAGTCACAATTCTACCTCTCTCTTGAAGATGATTTGATGAAACGTTTTGGTTCTGAACGCTTGAAAGGCATATTTGAACGCTTGAATATGTCTGAAGAGGCCATTGAGTCTCGTATGTTGACGCGTCAGGTTGAGGCAGCTCAGAAACGTGTCGAAGGAAATAACTACGATACCCGTAAACAAGTCCTTCAATACGACGATGTCATGCGTGAACAACGTGAGATTATCTATGCTCAACGTTACGATGTCATCACTGCAGACCGTGACTTGGCACCTGAAATTCAGGCTATGCACAAACGCACGATTGAACGTGTCGTCGATGGTCATGCGCGTGCCAAACAAGATGAAAAACTTGAAGCAATTTTGAACTTTGCTAAGTACAACTTGCTTCCAGAAGATTCTATTACGATGGAAGATTTGTCAGGCTTGTCTGATAAGGCCATCAAGGAAGAGCTTTTTCAACGTGCCTTGAAGGTTTATGATAGTCAGGTTTCAAAACTACGCGATGAAGAAGCAGTTAAAGAATTCCAAAAAGTTTTGATTCTACGAGTGGTGGATAACAAGTGGACAGATCATATCGATGCCCTTGATCAATTGCGTAACGCGGTTGGACTTCGTGGTTATGCTCAGAACAACCCTGTTGTTGAGTATCAGGCAGAAGGTTTCCGTATGTTTAATGATATGATTGGTTCGATTGAGTTTGATGTGACACGCTTGATGATGAAAGCACAAATTCATGAACAAGAAAGACCACAGGCAGAACGCCATATCAGTACAACAGCGACTCGCAATATCGCTGCTCACCAAGCAAGTATGCCAGAAGATTTGGATTTGAGCCAGATTGGACGCAATCAACTTTGCCCATGTGGTTCTGGTAAGAAGTTTAAAAATTGTCACGGTAAAAGACAATAAAATGAGATAGTTTAGAGGCGGATATCTTGTGAAAAGTAAATTTTTACTTGGTATCCGTTTGCTTTATAAGGAGATGACTTATGGTATTTACAGCAAAAAGTCCTAAAATAAATATCGAAGAAGTTCGTGCCTTATCAAAATTAGAAGGCCAAGCTTTGGAGAGAAAATCACAGCGCGATCAAGAGCTAGAAGCCATCATGCGTGGAGAAGACCAGCGAATTCTCTTGGTAATCGGTCCGTGCTCATCTGACAACGAAGAAGCTGTCCTTGAATACGCTAAGCGTTTGGCAGTCCTACAAGAAGAAGTGGCAGATCGTATCTTTATGGTTATGCGTGTTTATACTGCCAAACCCCGTACCAACGGAGATGGCTATAAGGGCTTGATTCACCAGCCTAACGCGACAGAAGCGCCTAGTCTTATCAATGGAATCAAAGCCGTTCGCCATCTTCACTATCGTGTCATCACAGAAACAGGGATGACAACTGCTGATGAAATGCTTTATCCTGAAAACCTTCCGCTTGTAGATGATTTGATTTCTTACATGGCAGTTGGTGCCCGTTCAGTTGAAGACCAGCAACACCGCTTTGTGGCAAGTGGGGCAGGATTTTCTACTGGTTTTAAAAATCCAACCTCTGGAAATCTCAATGTCATGTTTAATGGGATTTATGCTGCTCAAAACAAACAAAGTTTCCTTTTCTTAGGAAAAGAAGTAGAAACAACTGGGAACCCGCTTTCACACGCTATTCTTCGTGGTGCTCTTAATGAGTATGGTAACAATATTCCCAACTACTATTATGACAATTTAATTGAGACCATTGCCCAGTATGAGAAAATGGGCTTGGAAAATCCTTTTATCATCATTGATACCAATCATGACAATTCTGGTAAGCAGTATATTGAACAGATCCGAATTGTCCGCCAGACCTTGATTAACCGTGCTTGGAATGAAAAAATTAAGCAGTTCGTTCGTGGTTTTATGATTGAGTCTTATCTGGAAGATGGTCGACAAAATGAGCCAGAAGTATTTGGTAAGTCTATCACAGACCCTTGCTTGGGTTGGGATAACACAGAAGCTCTTGTCAGAGAAATTTACAAAACGTTAGGAGAATAAGATGGCATTTATTGAAAAAGGTCAAGAAATCGATATGGAAGTCATTAAGGCTGAAACCCAATTGTCTGCGGAAGCCTTGAGACTCAAGGAAAGCCGTGACAGGGAATTGGCAGACATTATTTCAGGGGAAGATGACCGTCTCCTTTTGGTAATTGGTCCTTGCTCTTCTGATAATGAAGAAGCTGTCTTGGAATATGCCCGCCGCTTGTCAGCCTTGCAAAAGAAGGTAGCGGACAAGATTTTCATGGTTATGCGCGTTTATACTGCTAAGCCTCGTACCAACGGAGACGGCTATAAAGGGTTGGTTCACCAGCCAGACACTTCTAAGGCTCCAAGCCTGATTAACGGTTTGCAGGCTGTGCGCCAGTTGCACTACCGAGTGATTACAGAGACTGGTTTGACGACGGCAGATGAGATGCTTTATCCGTCAAATCTAATTTTGGTGGATGACTTGGTCAGCTACCATGCTGTTGGAGCTCGTTCTGTGGAAGACCAAGAGCACCGCTTTGTGGCTTCTGGGATTGATGCACCAGTAGGGATGAAAAATCCAACCTCAGGAAATTTGGGTGTTATGTTTAACGCCATCTATGCTGCTCAAAATAAGCAAACCTTCCTTTATCATGGGCAGGAAGTTGAGACTTCAGGTAATCCTTTGTCCCATGTCATCCTCCGTGGAGCAGTTAACGAGTATGGCAATTATATGCCGAATTACTACTATGAAAACCTACTCCAAGCCATTGAACGCTATGAAACCATGGGACTTGAAAATCCCTTTATCCTCATTGATACCAACCATGATAACTCAGGCAAGCAGTATATGGAGCAGATTCGAATTGTTCGCCAGACCTTGCAAAATCGTGATTGGAATGAGAAAATTAAAAAGACAGTTCGAGGATTTATGATTGAATCTTACCTAGCAGATGGTCGTCAAAACCAACCAGAGGTCTTTGGCTGCTCTATTACAGATCCTTGCCTAGGTTGGGAAAATACAGAGGCTTTGGTAGAAGAAATCTATGCTACCTTGGCAGAATAAGTGAAAAGGATGGAGTTGGGGAATCTCAACTCCTTTTGATGAGAATGATAGTTGGACACGGAATTGACATCGAAGAATTGGCTTCGATAGAAAGAGCGGCTGCACGACATGAAGGCTTTGCCAAGCGCGTGCTGACAGCCAAGGAAATGGAACGGTTTAACAGTCTTAAAGGGCGCAGGCAAATCGAATATTTGGCTGGTCGCTGGTCGGCTAAAGAAGCCTTTTCCAAGGCCATGGGAACGGGAATTGGCAAGCTCGGTTTTCAGGATTTAGAAGTCTTAAACAATGAACGCGGGGCGCCTTATTTTAGTCAGTCACCATTTTCAGGAAAAATTTGGCTATCTATCAGCCATACCGATCAGTTTGTGACAGCCAGTGTCATTTTGGAGGAAAATCATGCAAGCTAGTCCGCATAGACCAACCAAGGCTCTGATTCATCTGGGAGCTATTCGACACAATATTCAGCAAATGGGGGCTCATATCCCTGAGGGGACACTCAAGTGGGCAGTGGTCAAAGCCAATGCCTATGGGCATGGGGCAGTAGCTGTTGCCAATGCGATTCAAGATGATGTCGATGGCTTCTGCGTTTCCAATATTGATGAAGCTATTGAACTCAGACAAGCTGGACTCAGCAAGCCAATCCTCATTTTAGGAGTTTCTGAGCTAGAAGTTGTTGCTCTAGCTAAAGAATATGACATCACCTTGACAGTGGCTGGACTGGAGTGGATTCAAGCACTCTTAGATAAGGAAGCGGACCTAACTGGATTGACAGTTCACCTCAAGATTGACTCAGGGATGGGACGGATTGGTTTTAGAGAGGCTAGTGAGGCTGATCAGGCTCAAGACTTGCTCCAACAACACGGTGTTCGTGTTGAAGGAATCTTTACCCACTTTGCGACTGCTGATGAGGAATCAGATGACTATTTTAATGCCCAGTTAGAACGGTTTAAAACCATTCTATCAAGTATGAAAGGTCTTCCAGAGCTGGTTCATGCCAGTAATTCGGCAACGACCCTTTGGCATGCAGAGACTATTTTTAATGCGATCCGTATGGGAGATGCCATGTATGGTCTTAATCCTAGCGGAGAGGTCTTGGATTTACCCTATGACTTGATTCCAGCCTTGACCTTGGAGTCTGCTCTGGTTCATGTCAAGACAGTTTCAGCTGGAGCTTGCATGGGCTACGGGGCGACCTATCAGGCAGATAGCGAGCAGGTCATCGCGACCGTGCCAATCGGCTATGCAGATGGATGGACAAGAGACATGGAAAATTTCTCTGTCTTGGTAGATGGCCAAGCTTGCCCAATTGTCGGCAGGGTTTCGATGGACCAAATCACTATTCGATTGCCTAAGCCTTACCCACTCGGAACCAAGGTAACCTTGATTGGCTCCAATGGGGATAAGGAAATCACTGCAACTCAGGTAGCGTCCTACCGTGGGACTATTAACTATGAGGTGGTTTGTCTTCTCAGCGACCGCATTCCGAGAGAATATGATTAGAAAAGAAAGGAGTGGAGCATGAATCTACATCAACCCTTGCATGTCTTACCTGGTGTGGGACCAAAGTCAGCAGAAAAATACGCCAAACTAGGAATTGAAAATTTGCAAGATCTCTTGCTCTACTTTCCTTTCCGTTATGAAGATTTTAAGACTAAGCAGGTGCTAGATCTGGAAGACGGTGAAAAGGCAGTTCTTTCTGGTCAAGTCGTGACTCCTGCCAGTGTCCAGTATTATGGTTTTAAGCGCAATCGCCTGCGTTTTAGCCTCAAACAGGGAGAAGTCGTTTTTGCGGTGAACTTCTTTAACCAGCCTTATCTAGCTGATAAGATAGAGTTGGGAGCAACTCTTGCTGTCTTTGGAAAATGGGACCGCGCTAAGGCTAGTCTGACTGGGATGAAGGTTCTGGCTCAGGTAGAAGATGACCTCCAGCCTGTCTATCGTCTGGCTCAGGGAATCAGTCAGGCCAGTCTGGTCAAAGTTATCAAGACAGCCTTTGATCAGGGACTGGACCTCTTGATTGAGGAAAATCTTCCCCAGTCTTTGCTGGACAAATACAAACTCATGTCCCGTTGTCAGGCTGTTCGTGCCATGCATTTCCCCAAGGATTTGGCAGAATACAAGCAGGCTCTTCGCCGTATCAAATTTGAGGAACTCTTTTATTTTCAAATGCAATTGCAGACGCTCAAGTCTGAAAATAGAGTTCAGGGAAGTGGTCTGGTTCTGAATTGGTCTCAGGAAAAAGTGACAGTAGTTAAAGAAAATCTACCTTTTTCCTTGACCCCAGCTCAAGAAAAGAGTTTACAGGAAATTTTGACAGACATGAAGTCGGATCACCACATGAATCGTCTCTTGCAAGGGGATGTGGGGAGCGGAAAAACGGTGGTCGCTGGCTTGGCTATGTTTGCGGCAGTGACAGCTGGCTACCAATCAGCCCTCATGGTACCAACAGAAATTCTCGCAGAGCAACACTTTGAGAGTCTACAGAGTCTCTTTCCAGACCTAAAACTGGCTCTCTTGACAGGTTCCTTAAAAGCTGCAGAAAAGAGAGAAGTCTTGGAGACCATTGCCAAGGGTGAGGCTGATTTGATTATCGGAACCCACGCTCTGATTCAGGATGGAGTGGATTATGCTCGCCTTGGCTTGATTATCATCGATGAACAGCACCGTTTTGGTGTGGGGCAAAGGCGTATTTTACGGGAAAAAGGCGACAATCCAGATGTCCTCATGATGACGGCGACTCCCATTCCACGGACGCTGGCCATCACAGCCTTTGGAGATATGGATGTTTCCATTATCGACCAGATGCCAGCAGGTCGGAAGCCTATTGTGACGCGCTGGATCAAACATGAGCAACTAGCTCAGGTTTTGACTTGGTTAGAGGGGGAAATCCAAAAAGGTTCTCAAGCCTATGTCATCTCTCCTTTGATTGAAGAATCAGAAGCTCTAGATTTGAAAAATGCCATTGCCTTATCAGAAGAGCTGACGGCTCATTTTGCAGGTAAGGCAGAAGTGGCTCTTCTACATGGTAAGATGAAGAGTGACGAAAAAGACCAGATCATGCAGGATTTCAAAGAGAGAAAGACGGATATTCTGGTTTCGACGACGGTTATCGAGGTTGGGGTCAACGTTCCTAATGCTACGGTCATGATTATCATGGATGCCGACCGTTTCGGTCTCAGTCAGCTTCACCAGCTTAGAGGTCGTGTCGGTCGGGGGGACAAGCAGTCCTATGCTGTTCTCGTTGCCAATCCCAAGACTGATTCTGGGAACGACCGCATGCGCATCATGACAGAAACGACCAATGGATTTGTCCTGGCCGAAGAAGATTTGAAAATGCGTGGTTCAGGTGAAATTTTTGGAACCAGACAGTCAGGACTCCCAGAGTTTCAAGTAGCTGATATTATCGAAGATTTTCCGATTTTAGAAGAAGCCAGAAAGGTTGCTAGCTACATTAGTTCTATTGAAGGCTGGCAAGAGGATCCAGAGTGGCGCATGATTGCCCTTCATTTGGAAAAGAAAGAACATCTGGATTAAGCTTTCTCTAAGGAAAACTTAAGCTAGCTTTCAGGTTTGACCCTTATACTAGAGTCATCAAAAAGAAACGAGGACTCTCATATGACAGTAACGATTAAAGTAAATTACCAAACTACTTTCCAAAAGAAAGAAGCAAAAAACTAAGATTGAATAAAGGAAGAAGAGCGAAATGCTCTTTTTTCGTTTCTAAAACTACTTTCAGTCAATAGGCTTGAAGGAGGAAAAGCTAAATTCACTTTCTATTTATCCTTCTTTCTTGCATTGCTTTCTTAGATGTGCTACAGTTGTGGTAGCGATTACAAAATAAAAGGAGCATGCTATGAAAAATCCAGCTTTGTTAGAAGAAATGAAGACTTATAAAGGCAGGGACGAGGTTCCGGAAGATTTTGATGCTTTCTGGGATGAGGAAGTGAAAAAAGTTTCCACGCTTCCAGCCTACCACTTGGAGGAAAGAGATTTCCACATTCCTCAAGTCAAGTGCTATGAACTAACCTTTGAAGGAAGCAATGAAGGCAAGGTCTATGCACGCGTCGTTCTTCCAAAGAGTGAGGAGAAGGTTCCGCTAATCTTCCATTTCCATGGTTATATGGGACGTGGTTGGGATTGGGCCGACATGCTGGGCTTCACCGTAGCTGGTTACGGTGTTGTTTCCATGGATGTTCGAGGCCAGTCGGGCTATTCACAAGACGGTTTGCGTTCTCCTCTAGGAAATACGGTTAAGGGACATATTATCCGTGGTGCTGTGGAGGGTCGGGATCACCTCTTTTATAAGGATGTTTATCTGGACATTTACCAGTTGGTTGAAATTATTGCTAATCTGCCTGAGGTAGATGAGAAGCGTCTTTCTAGCTATGGTGCCTCTCAAGGTGGTGCTCTAGCTTTGGTTGCAGCAGCGCTCAATCCTCGAATTCAGAAAACAGTTTCCATCTATCCCTTCTTGTCAGACTTCAGACGGGTGATTGAGATTGGCAATACTAGTGAGGCTTATGATGAACTTTTCCGTTATTTCAAGTTCCACGATCCTTTTCATGAAACAGAGGAGGAAATCATGGCGACCCTTGCCTATATCGATGTCAAAAATCTTGCCCATCGTATCCAAGGTGAGGTTAAGATGATTACGGGCTTGGACGACGATGTTTGCTATCCCATTACCCAGTTTGCGATTTACAATCGTTTGATCTGCGATAAGGCTTATCGCATCATGCCTGAGTATGCCCACGAAGCCATGAATGTTTTTGTCAATGACCAGGTTTATAACTGGCTCTGTGGGAGTGAGATTCCTTTCAAATATCTAAAATAAGGAGTCGACTCTAGGCACAAAATCTTAAAAATCACAAACACGCATAGTATCAGGTGTTGAACAAGCTTGATACTATGCGTTTTATAGTGGGAATATTTATAGAATTTTTTGTTGCTAGCTTTGTCAAATTGCTTAAAATAATTTTTTTCAGAAAGCAAAAGCCGATACCTATCGAGTAGGGTAGTTCTTGCTATCGTCAGGCTTGTCTGTAGGTGTTAATACTTTCCAAAAATCTCTTCAAACCACGTCAGCTTCGCCTTGCCGTAGGTATG
>NZ_VMLM01000020.1:0-18168 GCF_013276695.1 Streptococcus sp. 4155 | reverse complement strand
CGTCAGTTCTATCCACAACCTCAAAACAGTGTTTTGAGCTGACTTCGTCAGTTCTATCTGCAACCTCAAAACAGTGTTTTGAGCTGACTTTGTCAGTTCCATCTACAACCTTAAAACAGTGTTTTGAGCAGCCCGCAGCTAGTTTCCTAGTTTGCTCTTTGATTTTCATTGAGTATTACTTCATTTTCTTCTGAAATAGAGTTGTCGCCCAGTCTATGCTATTGAAAATACGCCAAAACTTCTAAGGGTTTGTGAGCGATATAATCAGGTTGATAGTTTAGTAGATTTGCTTGCTCTCCAAATCCCCAAGTGACGGCCAATTTCTGAATACCTGTTTCTCGAGCTCCCAGAATATCAAACTTGGTATCTCCGATGATGATGGCTTGTTCTGGTGCTAGTTGATGTGTCTGTAAGGCTTGGTGAATGACATCTGCCTTATGGGGTGCTTCAGGGCTAGAACCATAAATACCATCAAAGAAATGATGGATTTCCAAGTTTTTGGCCATGTCTTGAGCAGTAGATGTATTCTTTGTCGTGGTGATGTAGAGTGGATAACTGCTCGATAACTCCTCAAGCAAGTCTATAATCTGAGGAAAGAGTTGAGCTTCATAGATGCCTTTTGCCTTATAGTAAGAACGATATATCTGCATGGCTTCAGAAATTTGGTCTTTGGACAGGCAGGTCGCAAAACTACTTTCGAGAGGTGGTCCCATAAAACCACGAATAGTTTTGGCATCAGGGCTAGGCACCCCCAGCTCTTTAAAGGTATAGGTAAAGGCATTGTGAATCCCGATAGAACTATCAACGAGGGTTCCATCCAAATCGAAAAAAATCGCTGTGATAGAGGTCATGGTTTCTCCTATTTGATAAGCTTATTCTCCGAAAATCTCTTTTTGGAGGCGACGACCAGTAGGGGTGGTAGCGAGTCCACCTTCAGCTGTTTCACGAAAGGCAGTTGGCATGCTTGCTCCTACTTGGTACATGGCATCGATCACTTCATCCACAGGGATTTTAGATTCGATACCTGCCAAGGCCATGTCTGCTGCGATGAAAGCAAAGCTAGCTCCCATGGCATTACGTTTGACACAGGGAACTTCGACCAAACCTGCAACAGGGTCACAGATGAGGCCTAGCATATTTTTAATGACAAAGGCAATAGCTTGACTGGCCTGATAAGGTGTTCCACCTGCAGCCAGAGTCAAGGCGGCAGCACTCATAGCAGAGGCTGAACCAACTTCAGCTTGACACCCACCCTCAGCACCTGAGATGGAGGCATTGTTTGCGATGACTAGTCCAAAGGCACCAGCAGCAAAGAGGAAATCCAATTGTTGCTCGTGGCTGAGGTCTAATTTTTCAATAGCAGCAGTGAGAACGGAAGGGAGACAACCGGCACTTCCTGCGGTAGGAGTAGCGCAGACCAAGCCCATTTTAGCATTGTGTTCATTGACTGCGATAGCATTTCGGGCAGCAGAGAGAATCGTGTAATCTGATAAAGTTTTTTCGTTTTTGATGTAGTGATCCAATTTGGCAGCATCTCCACCTGTCAGGCCACTACGAGATTTATTTTCATTGAGGCCAAGTTGGACAGAGGCTTTCATAACTTCCAGATTGCGTTCCATGAGAAGGAAGACTTCTTCACGTTCGCGACCGGTCAATTCAAACTCTGTTGTAATCATGAGTTCTGCGACATTTCCTTGAAAGTCCAGATCTGCTTGCTCGACCAATTCTTTGATAGAATAAAACATGCTTCCTCCTATTTAAAGAAATTGACATTGTGGAGATGAGGGATTTTTCGAATTTCTTCGATAGCCTCATCACAGTTGCGACTGTCAACTTCGATAATCATAATGGCTTTTTCACCAGCTTTTTCACGAGTGACATTCATCTGGGCGATATTGATACCATAGCGGGAAAGCGCCTCTGTAACAAGGGCAATCATACCTGGAATATCTTGATGAACGATGATGATAGTCGGTGTATTCATATTGAGAGAGACGGCAAAACCATTGAGTTCGGTTACCTGAATATTTCCTCCACCGATAGAAATACCAGTCACGCTGATGGTCTTGTGGGCATTTTTAACAGTAATTTTAGTGGTGTTAGGGTGAGGGGCATTGCTGTCTTTCTGAATGGTCCAGACAATCTTGATACCACGCTTGTGGGCAATTTCCAGACTATTTGGAATTTCAGGATCATCTGTATCCATTCCTAAAATACCTGCAACAAGGGCTAGGTCTGTTCCGTGACCACGATAGGTCTTGGCAAATGAGTTAAAAAGTTGGAATTCAACTTCTGTCGGAGTATCATCAAAAATGGAAGAGACAATCTTCCCAATACGAACAGCACCAGCGGTATGGCTACTAGATGGGCCAATCATAACTGGTCCGATGATATCAAAGACAGATTGAAAACGAAGTGATTTCATCAGTTTCCCCTTATAAAAATTCTTATCTCTATTATATCAAAGAATGAGGGGCTTGGCTTTAATTGTGGATGAAAACCTTTCTAATACCTCAAATAGCATAAAAATAGTATCTTTTATGACAAAAAACACCTTATTTAGGGAAATAAAAAATAATTTTGTAATATTTCTACATAAAAGTGTCAAGAGACGGTAATATTTAAAGGGTATGATAGAACTATAGAAAGAAGGAGAATTTTCGAATATGAAATCAATAACTAAAAAGATTAAAGCAACTCTTGCAGGAGTAGCTGCCTTGTTTGCAGTATTTGCTCCATCATTTGTATCTGCTCAAGAATCATCAACTTACACTGTTAAAGAAGGTGATACACTTTCAGAAATCGCTGAAACTCACAACACAACAGTTGAAAAATTGGCAGAAAACAACCACATTGATAACATTCATTTGATTTATGTTGATCAAGAGTTGGTTATCGATGGCCCTGTAGCGCCTGTTGCAACACCAGCGCCAGCTACTTATGCGGCACCAGCCGCTCAAGATGAAACTGTTTCAGCTCCAGTAGCAGAAACTCCAGTAGTAAGTGAAACAGTTGTTTCAACTGTAAGCGGATCTGAAGCAGAAGCCAAAGAATGGATCGCTCAAAAAGAATCAGGTGGTAGCTATACAGCTACAAATGGACGTTATATCGGACGTTACCAATTAACAGATTCATACCTGAACGGTGACTACTCAGCTGAAAACCAAGAACGTGTAGCAGATGCCTACGTTGCAGGACGTTACGGTTCATGGACAGCTGCTAAAAACTTCTGGCTTAACAATGGCTGGTATTAAGAACTAACTAGCAGAATAATATGAAAGGGTCGAGGAAATTACTCGACTTTTTTATATTTCTTTCGGTTGATAATAGGTCTCCACTTCTTTTTTGAGAAAGGCTAGAATGGAAGTTTCATCGGTCAGCTCCAGAAGGGAGAAACCTTTTTGGATAAGTTTAGAATCATCCCTACAAATCCCGATACGGACATAGCAGATAGCAAGCCTATCGTAGTGCTTCTTTTTCTTGGCATCCTCTAGTAAAGTATAGCAGATTTGTTGACACATGTTTTTGTCTTGATGGTATAAGTAAATGGTGGACAGATTGAGTAGGATTGCCATTCGTAAGTCATATAAATGTTGGTAGTTTTTATAGACTTCCAAGCGTTGCAAGATTTTTCCAGTGATGAGATGGAGGTGTTCAATGGGAAAGCTGAAAAGAATGGTATTGAGGATTTTTAGGTCATTTTCATACCATGTATCTTGTTTTTCAATTTTTTCCCAAAGCTTTTTGATAGTCTGTTTTACTTGGTCTGACAGTTGCTCTGTACCATGTTGACGGATATGAATGACAACTTCCAGCATATCCCTGATCTCTTCTATAGAGAGGTCATGATGGGTCTTGAGATAGTTTTGGCATTTTTGAAATAGTTTTTCGAGTTCACTAGTCCCTAGGATTGAGCTCATATTGAGATAGGTTTGCATGATTTCTGTTCGTTGGCTTGGTTGATAGAGATGGCAGATATAGTCAAACTCTTCAAAACTCATATTGATTTGCTGGAGAAGAAACTCCATATTTTCATATTTGGGAGTTGCTTTACCGCCTTCAATCTTTGATAGGCTGGTTCTTGAGAGGACATTTCCACAGACCTCTTCTTGGGTCAAGCCTTTTGACTCGCGTATTTCTTTATAGACCTTTCCGAAATCATAACGCATAATTTTCTCCTTTTCGTGAAAAAAGTTAACAAATAATAAAATCTAGTTAAAAATATTGTATCATAGTAACAGGAATAGTAAAAAAGAAAACTAAAATAATGTGTGAAAAAAGTTAACTAATTTTAAAATAGAATAAAGAAGAGGTATACTATAGATACAAAATATGGATAGGAGGGAAAAAGTATGAATAAAAAAGTTTTTCGCTTTTTAGTTGTTCTTGCTTTCTTATTTAGCATTGCTACGGTTTTCCCATGGAAATGGCCGATATAATGCGCTAGTTGCAAAAATGAAAGGAAGATGAGTCCAATGGATTATTTAGTAATTACATAAGATTTTCTGTGAATGTTAATTTCGTTTTAAGGTAGTTATTCTATAAATTTGAATTCATTATAATTTTGATTTTTAGTTTATCATATTTGGTTTCACAGGAAGTATATCATATCCCAAATTAAAGAAAACAACACAATACAACATGTTTTTCATTTTGTATTGTGTCGTAAGTGGAGCGAAAGGATTGGATTGTAATAATGAAAAAACTAGATACTAAAACAAAGTTATTTGCAAGTATATGTGCTACGTTAATGATTGGTGCAATGGCTGTCTCTGCTAGAGAAATTTCGGACTACGATATGATTATGCCGAGATTCGGAGGTCGTACAGTGACTGACTCATTATATAAAACAAATCAATCAAGAGGAGTAAATAATAATACATCAATCGGTGGTGGTTATACAATGCACTGTGCTATTTTTAGAGGTGACGCTCAAATGACACGTACATATTCTTCAGGCAGTGGAGATAGGATTTATTTGAATTATAATAGTCCATCAGATGCAGAAGGATCTAATCTTAGATTGGGTGGATGGACAGGGTTCGCAACATATGTTAAAGTTCAAACCAGCGGTTCGTGGAGTCCTGATGAGTATTAAGAGCTAGAATATAGGTTTGTATATTTGGGGGTGAGCATGTTCGCTCATCCCATTTGTTTTATAGGAGAGAAGTATGGATTACAAGGTCAGTATATTTTTAAAAGGGATGAAAAATAAGCAATTCTTTTTAGCAATATTAATTATTTTAACTTCTATGATATTTTCTGTAAGTGCATTTATTGAAGAGGGGATGGAGTATTTTTTTAATCATGATTATATTGTGGTATTTTTACAAGGTTATAATGGTGATAGGTCGTTGTTAATAGTTTTGGTACCTCTTATTGCAACAATTCCTTTTGCGTCACAGCATATCGAAAATAGAAAAAGTGGAATAATGAAATATATTATATCAAGGATGGGATATAAACAGTATTTTAATTCTATTTTTATAATCAATGGATTCATATCATTTACAACATTTATTTTTGGAATGTTATTATTCTTGATAATGTCAATTTTATTTTTTAATAGAAGTATAAATATGGATGCTTATTATGCAATAACAAAAGTTTCTATTTATGAATCAGCAGTGAGGACATCCCCGTTATTTTATGTAGTAATAATCATTTTACATTGTTCCTTTGTTGGCGTTGCATATAGTAGTGTTGGATTGGCGATGTCATATTTTATTAAGAGCAAATTTGTTGCATGGTTATCCCCATTTATTTTAACGACAATAGGATCATTGTTTGCTATGTTTTTAGGTCTTACTAAAATTGAACCAATGGCAATTTTTGATGTTTCAAGAGTAAAAGGAATAAGCATAATATTTGTTTTTGTATATTTGATACTTGTAGTAGTAATATCATATTGGATGTCGTATAAAAAATTTAAAAGGGATATAGAAACTGATGAAGAAATTTAAAGAATTAAAAAATAAAGAAGATTTTTATATAGGTTTTATATATTTATTAGTGGCTTTTGCTATATTAGCAAATTTTAGTCAGCTGATAGTATTGAAATATAAATTTGGGAATTTTCATTTTGGTGAGCTGATTCTTATCATGTTTAATGATTCCTATACTGGATATTTCACATTTCCGTTTTTATTAGCTTTCATAATGATGCTACAAAGCCCAGTTGAACAAAATATATTTTTTGTACTAAGTAGGTATTCAAGTAGAAATGATTTTTATAGAAATAAGCATTTCAAAATTTTGAAAAGTGTGATTTATTATGTGGTTAGTATTTGTATATTTTCCACTATAGTAGGAATAGGAGATTCTAACTTTGGCATCGGCATTTCAACAGCCACAAAAAAATTTTCAGAAACGTATTTATTTGGAAATTTTGAAACGAATATCGTAATTTATGAGATAGGGAAGATAATAATTTTACAAGGATTGTTGCTATATTTCTTTTCCCTGCTCCATGCACTTTTAACACAGTTTAGAATATCACAATCGTTAGTATTTGTTATCTATACGGGCACTTTGATTGTAATGGCGGGTTCAACATTGGGCTTGTTAGGAGAACATCTGAGACCATTTTCATTGTTTTCTATTTCCGGTTCAGTATATGGTTACGGTATAAATTTCATTGGTAGATGTGGGATATTGGTATTTGTTGATGCAATGTTAGTTCTATTAAATTTTAAAATATTTGAAAATAAAGATATTACATTACCTAAAGGAAGTAAGCAGTATCAAGATGAGTAAGGAGTTGAAACGTATGGATTGTATAAAAGTAGATCATCTTTCAAAAACATTTGGGAAAAAGTGTGTTATAGATGATGTTAGTTATGTTTTTGAATCAGGTAAAATATATGGAATTATAGGAACCAATGGATGCGGGAAAAGTGTATTATTTAAAATGATTTCAGGACTAATGAAACCTACTACGGGTAAGATTACAGTTGGAAGTGTAATTGTTGGTGAAAATGGCTCTATGCCACTTGATGTAGGCTTACTTATTGAACATCCAGGATTTTTGTCTAGTCTAACTGCATTAGAGAATTTAGAGCAATTAGCTACAATCAAAAATAAAATTACTAAGAAAGAGATTGAGGAAGTCTTGAATAAGGTAGATTTATATCAGGATAAAGATGTAAGAGTAAAAAATTATTCATTAGGTATGTTACAAAGGTTAGGGATTGCCCAAGCATTGATGGAAAATCCTAAGATTTTACTCCTAGATGAACCATTTAATAGTATGGACTATGAAGGTGTAGAAGAACTTAGAAAAATAATTAAGAGTTATGCTCGAAAGAATCATATTACTATGTTGGTCACATCTCACAATAAAGAGGATATTGAAGTATTATCTGATATTGTTCTTGAATTGAAAAATGGTAAATTAGTTGAGATATCTAACTTTTAGTAATGGTAGGTGGCTAACTTTATTATAGACCTTCCCGAAATCATAACGCATGATGTACTCCTTTTTGTGAAAAAAGTTAACAAATAATAAAATCTTAGCAAAAATATTGTATAATAGTAATATAGAAAGTAAGGGAGAAAACTAAAATAAGTTTAAGTAGTACTATGATGTAGCTAGAAAAGAAAGAATTCTAGCTTGATACAATATTACCAGTCTTATTTAAAGTTGTTATGGAACTATTTTCAAAATAGATAGGCCTCTTCTTTAGGCAGAAGCGTGAATCAGGAGGTTAAGTGATGAACTACAATTTAAAATATCTTTTATCAGGAATATTTGTCCTAGCCTTTATAGGTTTCCTAGTCTGGATGCGTTATTTTAATCAGAAGAAGGAAGAAGAGCATTCGGATGTGTCTTTTGAAGCGAGGTTAGATAGTGAGGTCAAGGACTTATATAAACAACTAGGATTGGGTGAGGAGCCTCATTATTTCTTAGCGTATCGCTACCTACATCCTTGGTTTGATTTGGCGATTTTACCACCAACAGTTGAAATTTTCTTAACTAAAATAGCGCTGGTGATGGTAACTCCAGATGAACTACTGATAAGAAATCTTGGGAATGGGATGACTTTCACAAGTGAGCATCATCGTGATTTGCGGCAAGGACTTATCCGCATTCCAAAATCAGAGATGAAAGAATTTGAGATTCGTAACTGGAAAAAATTTTTTGTATTTGGCGATTTTTTGACAATTAAAACAAGCCAACATAGCTATTATTTACAGGTTAGAGATGATGGACTTCAAAAAGGAAGTCTTTCTACCAAACATTTCTCAGACTTGAAACGACAAGATTTTCTAGGATTATTAACAGATAAAAGAACATTCTGATCGACAATTGCCCTAGTTGTTTATTGTAAACTTTACAAATTTGGCTTGTAATTTTTTTATAAAATTCACTTCAATTACTTGACAGTTATTATATTTTCGCTTATAATAATATAGATAAAAGGATGGGATAGGAGTTTAAAAATTTGAAAACGCTATCCATGTTGTTTATTGGGCTGATTCTTGAGTAATAGTTAGAGTGTGCTTAATACTACTCTGGTTGTTCAAAGACCTGATACAGAAGAGAACTATTCTCCTAGTTAAGAGTAAGTTCGTTGTTTAAAAATGAAATGAGATAGTGAGAAAATTAGTTAAAATTGGTGTTGCATCTTTAATGGTATGTAGTATACTTGCTTCTACAAGTGTTTTGGCAGTATGGGTTGATGGTGGTCAATGGAACTATGGAGTAGGATGGTCAGGAAATTTTGGTTATTCTGATTATTTACATTCTACTCGCTCTCATACAGCAACTGTTAAAGATGGAAATAAATTCTCTAAGGATAGTGCAGAAGCTGAGGCATGGGCTCGGGCTTCAATCTTCAAATTCCCACCAACGGGAATGGAATATTTCTATGGATTTTAATTAAAATTCTCCCTCCCCTTTTGGAGAGGGAGTTTCTTTACGGGAGGTATCTCTATGAAAAAAATCAGTCATCTTTGTATGCTCCTGCTCTTGCTGTGTACTACGTTTTTTGTCCTGAATGTAAATGTTACACGAGAAATAGTGCGGATTCAGGAGATGGGCAAGACAATTTATTCATTTGACTTGTACTTGAAAGATGTCACTAAACCGACAGAAACGATTCTCCAGTTTTTTGAAGAGGTTGCAAGCCAAGACAAGGTCTCTATTATCAAAGTAGATAATGGCGATGAGGTCGTCAAGGCTGGTGTTTTTGATAAGGAAACCTTCCCCTATCAGGAGTTCGGTCTGACTTCTCTTGATTTTTCAAAGAATGAGAAGGGAGTCTACAGTAACCAGAACCTTCCCAATAATCTAGGAACCATTCCCACCTTTTTAAAGGTGAAACTCATTCGACTCCAGACCTTCCAATCTTATATTGAGGATAAATCCCATACTGTAAATGGACGCTACATGATTACCTCCAGCAAAGAGATAGATCGTGATACCATTCTACAAAAGTGGAGTGATTTTTTCCAGATAGATAAGACGATTTTATTAGAACCCACTTACCGAAGTCAGGTTGGAGTGCTAAATCAAGATTTGTTACTATCTATCATTATCTTTATCTTGGCAATCTTGCTTGTGATTTTAATGACAGTTTATCAGCCGATGATGGAGATGAAACGAGTGGGGGTTCAAAAGTTACTTGGTTTTCAAAGCAGGGCGATTTTAGCTGGTTTTGTAAAGACTAATTTTTATCTTCTCTTGGGTGGAAGTCTTGTCATTGACTTGGGACTATTTTTAGTGCTGGACTACAGGCCAAAACTTTTGTTTCCAAGTTTACTCTTATCCCAATTTCTGCTTTTACAGTTGTATTTGTTCATCAGTTGGCTGACCTACCTGATGATTCAGAAAATGACAGTCAGTTCCATGTTGAAAGGTTTTTCATCTTTCAAATTTGGTCTTATCTTCAATTATGTGATGAAAATAGGGACAACTATTTTACTGACGGCCTTACTGATTGGGGTGGGCAGAAGTTTAGAACAAGAAAACAAAGAACTTGCTTATCAGCAACAGTGGGTAAGTCAAGGTAATTACCTGACCTTAGAAACCTTCAAACTCAATGATAATCTGTGGCAAGAAGAGCTAGCAGGGTCAGGGAAATCTACAGATTATTTCTATCGATTTTATCAGGATTTGGTAGAAAAAACGCAGGCGGGCTATGTGCAGAGTAGCAGTCTTCCTGTAAAAAATTTTGTCCAATCAGAACAGATTCAGCAATATCAGTTAACAGATACGGTGGATGTTTACTATGCCAATCGCAATTTTCTAAAGAGCAAGGGATTCAAGCTACCAGATACCGGCACTAAAAAGGTGATTTTGTTGCCAGCTAGTGACAAAGGACAAGAAGATAAAAATCAGCTCTTGGGGAAGTTAATTGCCTTTCATTCGATGAAGTATGAAGAGCAGCAAAAACGAACGATAGAGGAGATGGATGTCGAGATTGCCTATTATGAAGGAGATTGGTCATTTTTCCCATATAGTGATAAGCGAAAGGAAAATCTCTCCAATCCAATTATTAGCTTGGTCAATGATTCTGATATGATGTGGGATGAGAAAGCCTCCCTGTCAACAACTGGCTTAAATAATCCGATTAAAATTGAAAATACGGTTCAACATCAAAAAGAGATTACAGAGTTAGTTGAGAAATTGTCAGATGGAAATTATTTAAAATTTTCATCTATTCAAGCCATTCAACAAGAGAAAGTGGATTCTTATCGAGATGCTGTTCGGAATTTTAACCTACTCTTTGCTTTGTTTGGTCTCCTTAGCATGATGATTTCCTACTTCTTACTAGTAACAACTTTCTTATTGAAGCGCAGGGATATCATTACAAAGAAGTTTATGGGGTGGAAACTGGTCGATCGCTACCGTCCTCTCCTCGTTCTGCTCTTGCTGGGCTATAGTCTGCCTCTTCTAGTCTTGATTTTCTTTGCCCATGCGTTCTTGCCATTTCTGCTGTTTGCAGGCTTTACATGTCTGGATATACTATTTGTGCTAGTTTTGGCTTCTAGGATGGAGAAAAGAAGTCTAGTAGAGTTATTGAAAGGGGGTATCTTATGATTGAGTTGGAAAATATTACCAAAATCATTGGGGGAAAAGTGATTTTGGATCACTTGTCTCTCAGGATTGATCAGGGGGATTTGGTAGCCATTGTTGGCAAGAGTGGTAGTGGTAAGTCAACCTTGTTAAATTTATTAGGTTTGATAGACGGTGAATATAGCGGACGGTATGAGATTTTTGGTCAGACAAATTTAGCGGTCAATTCTGCTAAGTCGCAAACAATAATCCGTGAACATATCTCTTATCTATTTCAAAATTTTGCCCTGATTGATGATGAAACGGTCGAGTACAATCTCATGCTGGCGCTGAAATATGTGAAATTGACCAAGAAAGACAAGCTCAAAAAGGTGGAAGAGATTTTAGAGAGAGTAGGTTTGTCAGCTACTTTGCACCAAAAGGTCTCCGAGTTGTCTGGTGGCGAACAACAACGAATTGCAGTTGCTAGAGCCATCTTAAAACCCAGCCAGCTGATTTTAGCCGATGAACCAACAGGTTCTCTGGACCCTGAAAATAGAGATTTGGTCTTGAAGTTTCTCCTAGAGATGAATCGAGAGGGGAAAACAGTCATTATTGTGACCCACGATGCTTATGTAGCCCAACAATGTCATCGTATCATTGAATTGGGCGAGGGAAAATGAGTTCATTCAGCTTCATTTGACTGACTGAATACTCATGTTTTTCAGAGAGAAATAGCATAAATACGCCTAGGAATGACATTTTTATGTAATTTTCCTAGGTTTTTCTGTTTTAAATTGAAAAAAATTACAATTTAGGCTTGACAAAGGATGAAGATAGGTGTATTATTTATACAAACAAAAGGAATAAACATAAAGGAGGCTTTGTTATGAATAAGATGAAGAAGGTGTTGATGACGATGTTTGGTTTAGTGATGCTCCCCCTACTATTTGCTTGTAGTAACAATCAATCGGCTGGAATTGAAGCCATCAAGTCCAAAGGAAAATTGGTTGTAGCCCTCAATCCAGATTTTGCTCCATTTGAATACCAAAAAGTAGTTGATGGGAAAAATCAGATTGTGGGTTCAGATATCGAATTAGCCAAGGCTATCGCAACAGAACTAGGTGTCGAATTGGAACTATCTCCTATGAGTTTTGACAATGTACTGGCTAGTGTTCAATCAGGTAAAGCTGACCTTGCCATATCTGGTGTTTCTAAGACAGATGAGCGGAGCAAGGTGTTCGATTTTTCAATTCCCTACTATACTGCAAAAAATAAACTCATTGTCAAAAAATCTGACTTGGCCACTTATCAGTCTGTAAACGACTTGGCGCAGAAAAAGGTCGGAGCACAGAAAGGTTCGATTCAAGAGACGATGGCGAAAGATTTGCTACAAAATTCATCCCTCGTATCTCTGCCTAAAAATGGGAATTTAATCACAGATTTAAAATCAGGGCAAGTGGATGCCGTCATCTTTGAAGAACCAGTTGCCAAGGGATTTGTGGAAAATAATCCTGATTTAGCAATCGCAGACCTCAATTTTGAAAAAGAGCAAGATGATTCCTACGCGGTCGCCATGAAAAAAGATAGCAAGGAATTAAAAGAGGCAGTCGATAAAACCATTCAAAAGTTGAAGGAGTCTGGAGAATTAGACAAACTCATTGAGGATGCCTTTAAAGCGTCCATTGAAAAATAGAAAGAAGGAAAAGAATATGAGTAAAGAAAAAGTAATTTTGGCCTATTCTGGCGGTTTAGACACATCAGTTGCTATTACCTGGTTAAAGAAAGATTATGATGTTGTTGCAGTCTGTATGGATGTGGGTGAAGGGAAAGACTTAGATTTCATCCATGATAAGGCTCTTAAGGTTGGGGCAGTAGAATCTTATGTCATTGATGTTAAGGACGAATTTGCTACAGATTATGTGCTAGTGGCTCTTCAGTCACATGCCTACTATGAACAAAAGTACCCCTTAGTATCTGCCTTGAGCCGCCCTCTTATTTCTAAAAAATTGGTTGAAATCGCGCATCAGACAGGAGCGACTACAATTGCTCATGGTTGTACAGGTAAGGGGAATGACCAAGTACGTTTTGAAGTATCGATTGCAGCCTTGGATCCCAATTTAAAAGTGATTGCGCCAGTTCGTGAATGGAAATGGTCTCGGGAGGAAGAAATTCATTATGCCAAGGAAAATGGGGTGCCTGTTCCTGCTGACCTTGACAATCCCTACTCTGTCGACCAAAATCTTTGGGGACGTGCCAATGAGTGTGGTATTTTGGAAAATCCATGGAATCAGGCTCCAGAAGAAGCCTTTGGTATCACAACTTCTCCAGAGCAAGCTCCAGATACGCCAGAGTACATTGATATTGAGTTTAGTGAAGGCGTTCCAGTTTCCCTTAATGGAGAAGGGTTAAAATTGGCAGATTTGATTCAAAAACTCAATGAAATAGCTGGGAAACATGGGGTCGGACGGATTGATCACGTGGAAAATCGTTTGGTTGGGATTAAATCAAGAGAAATCTATGAGTGCCCAGGGGCAGTGACCCTGCTGACAGCTCATAAGGAAATTGAGGACTTGACGCTTGTGAGAGAAGTAGCTCATTTTAAACCAATTATAGAAAATGAATTATCAAATCTCATTTATAATGCTTTGTGGTTTAGTCCGGCTACGCAAGCCTTGATTGCTTATATTAAAGAAACTCAAAAAGTTGTCAATGGGACTGCAAAAGTTAAACTCTATAAGGGGAGCGCTCAGGTCGTGGCTCGGAAATCACCAAATTCTCTTTACGATGAAAATTTGGCGACGTATACCAGTGCAGATACCTTTGACCAAGATGCGGCTGTTGGCTTTATTAAGTTGTGGGGACTTCCAACCAAGGTTTATTCTGAGGTTCAAAAAAGCGCCAAATAGGGCGATTGGATAGAGAGGTGGATGTGATATGACTAAGAATACAAAATTATGGGGTGGTCGCTTTGAAGGTACTGTCGAAGACTGGGTAGAGCGCTTTGGTGCGAGTATATCTTTTGACCAGAAATTAGCAAAATTTGATGTGATTGGTTCCTTAGCCCACGTTCAGATGTTGGGTCAGACGGGCATTTTGAGTTTGAATGAGTCAGAAAAGATTCAAGAAGGCTTGAAAGAGCTTTTAGAAGAGCTAGAGGCAGGCCAACTTGACTTTGATATCGGAAACGAAGATATTCATATGAATATGGAAGTGTTACTGACAGAAAAAATTGGTCCCCTTGCAGGGAAGCTACATACAGCTCGTTCTCGAAATGACCAAGTTGCGACAGATATGCACTTGTATCTCAAGGAGCAACTAGGTCATGTCCTAGATAAACTGGCTCATCTCAAGGGTGTTTTATTAGACTTGGCGGAAAATCATGTGGAGACGATTATGCCGGGCTATACCCATCTGCAACATGCCCAGCCTATTAGTTTTGCCCATCATCTGATGGCTTACTACAATATGTTTCAAAGAGACAGTGAACGTTTTGGATTTAACCAGAAGCATACAGATCTATGCCCTCTAGGTGCGGCAGCTTTGGCAGGGACGACTTTCCCCATTGATCGCCAATTGTCTAGCGATTTGCTGGAGTTTAAGCAACCTTATACAAATTCTTTGGATGCTGTTAGTGACCGCGATTTTATCTTAGAATTTCTATCAAATGCCAGCATACTCATGATGCATATGAGCCGTTTTTGCGAAGAAATGATCAATTGGTGTAGCTTTGAGTACCAATTCATTACCTTGTCAGATACGTTTACAACAGGTTCCTCTATTATGCCCCAAAAGAAAAATCCAGATATGGCTGAGTTGATTCGAGGAAAGACTGGTCGAGTTTATGGGAATCTGTTTGGACTATTGACAGTCATGAAGTCCTTGCCTTTAGCTTATAATAAGGATTTGCAAGAGGATAAGGAAGGAATGTTTGACACGGTCGAAACGATTTTAAATTCCCTTGATGTATTGGCAGGTATGTTATCTAGCTTACAGGTAAATAAGGAAAAAATGCAAGAGTCTACAGAGAAGGACTTTTCAAATGCGACTGAGTTGGCAGATTATTTGGCAGGGAAAGGTTTGCCATTTAGAGAAGCTCATGAGGTTGTGGGAAGATTAGTGTTAGACTCTATCAAGTCTGCTAAAAATATTCAAGATTGGAGTCTGGAGGAATTGCAAACCTATCATTCCCTCATTGCTGAGGATATCTATGTCTACTTGCAACCTAAAACTGCTGTTCAAAGACGAAATTCCTTGGGAGGTACAGGGTTTGACCAAGTGAAATACCAAATTGCAGTCGCTAAGAAAGCGAATGAAGCTAAAAAGTGCTAGATTGATAGGTTCAGAATAAGAGGTTGGTCGATTGACAGCCTCTTTCTTGTCGTTAAAAAAGTGAGATATATTGACTTTTGAAAAAAATGTCATAATTGAGTTGGGATAAACGTAAAAGTCATACTTTCTCGTTAAATCGTTCGGCGATTCATGGTGACATGGACACGTAGTAGTAAGCAAACTATGTGGCTTGGCAGAGCTAAAAACTTCGGGATTAACAATGGCTGGTATTAAGAACTAACGAACAAATAATATGTAAAGAGTCGAGGAAATCCCTCGGCTTTTTTATCTTTCCTTCGCTTGGTAATAGATCTCTACTTCTTTTTCGAGATGAGACAGTATAGAAGTTTCCTCGGTTAGCTCCAGAAGGGAGAACCCTTTTTGGATAAGTTTAGCATTATCTGTACAAATCCCAATACGGACATAGCAGATAGCCAGCCTATCGTAGCTTTTCTTATTCTTGGCGTCCTCTAGTAAAGTGTAGCAGATTTGCTTACACATGTTTTTATCTTGAGTGTATAGATAGAGTGTGGAAAGGTTTAATAGAATTGTCATTCGCAAGTCATATAAATGTTGATAGTTTTTATAGACTTCTAGGCGTTGCAATATTTTTCCAGTGATGAGATGGAGGTATTCAATGGGAAAACTGAAAAGAATGGTATTGAGGATTTTTAGGTCACTCTCATACCATGTATCTTGTTTTTCAATTTTTCTCCAAAGTTTTTTGACAACCTGTTCTGCGTGATCTGATAGTTCACCTGCCCCGTGTTGACGGATATAAATGACAACTTCAAGCATATCTCTGATTTCTTCTATAGGGAGATCGTGGTGGGTCTTGAGGTAGTCTTGGAATTTTTGAAATAAATTGACAAGATCGCTGGTCCCGATAATGGAACGCATATTGAGATAGGTTTGCATAATCTCTGTGCGTTGACTTGGTTGATAAAGTTGACAGATATATTCAAACTCTTCAAAACTCATATTGATTTGACGGAGAAGAAATTCCATATTTTCATATTTTGGGGTTGTCTTGCCACTTTCGATTTTTGATAAGCTGGTTCTTGAGAGAACACCCCCACAGACCTCTTCTTGGGTCAGCCCCTTTGACTCACGTATTTCTTTATAGACCTTTCCGAAATCATAACGCATGATTTTCTCCTTTCTGTGAAAAAAGTTAACAAATAATAAAATCCTATTAAAAATATTGTATCATAATAACAGGAATAGTAAAAAAGAAAACTAAAATAATGTGTGAAAAAAGTTAACGTAATTTTAAAATAGAGTAAAGAAGAGGTATACTATAGATATAAAATAAAGATAGGAGGAAAAAGTATGAATAAAAAAGTTTTTCGCTTTTTAGTTGTTCTTGCTTTCTTATTCAGCATTGCTACGGTTTTCCCATGGAAATGGCCGATGTGATGAGTTCGTTTTTAATAAAGAAGGAAGGTGAGTCCAATGGATAATTTAGTGATTGCATAAGATTTTCTGTGAATGTTAATTTTGTTTTAAAGTAGTTATTCGATAAATTTGAATTAATTATAATTTTGATTTTTAGTTTATTACATTATTTCATAGAAGTTTTAATAAATAATAATATTAAAATATGTGTATTGTAAATGGGATAATAAAGACGATATTAGTTATAGTAGATTAACTCTATAAAGTAAATTACCATAAATAACTGAAATCAATCGTTTTCAATATTCGATTTGAATAATACTTGTTTCTTGTTTTGATACACAATATAAACTTAGCGTTGCTTATTTTGTTAGATTTTTTAAGAATTATGGAGAATAACATGAAAAAATTAATAACATCATCTATAGTAGCATTATCATTATTTGGAGCAGTGGCTCCAACACTTGCTAATGCATCTACGATTTCTAATATAAGTAGTTCAGATAAGGTGGATGAATTTACTTCCGCAGATATAAATATAATTACAAATTACGGACAGTATTCATATGATAAAAAATTGACAGAAGTTGCTTTGAAATTAGAAAATTATTTTTCGAAAAATGAATATGGAGATCCAGTTTTATACGCAACTAAAGAACAGTTAATGGAAGACTTAGAGATTACTGAGCAGGAAGCTGAAGATATATTATCTATTGCAGAATTAGATGTGAGAAAAACTCAATTTAGAGGATTTGTCGGTTTGTATATTAATCTTGGTCCTAAAATTAGAAGTATGAATGGATGGGCTGCTGCGCTTGTAACAGCTTCTGCTGCAGCATTAGCTAAATGGGGTGTTGAAAATGGTGTAACTGTCTTGCATCTATGAGATCACATACCTGGCATTAGTTTGTCTTATAACGTGTATATCCCATAATATGACTCATTTAAAATTTTATATCAAATCTGTTCTTAGTTCATTGGTATTTTTTATCCTTTTAATTTTTTTTATTAAAAATATATATTATCCTGCTTTAAAGATAACTATTGAAGTTATTCTGACATTTTCGATAGGTAGTCTTTGTTATTCTATTTTTTGTAAAACAAATCATGCTGCTTTTCTGCCAATCTCGGTTGTTTTATTTCTGCTGACTCTCTATTTGCTGGGAGGATAGTGTTTTAGTAGGAACTTTGTCAGTTTGCATTTTTCTCTTGTGGGAATGCTACCATTGAAATCTTAGTAGCATTAAGTGGAGTAAATTTGCTGTCAAGATTTTTCAAAAAAAAGAGAAGTAAATAGATTTGTTAGTGGATTGTTAAGACGAAAGGTAAAATTGGGATATTTAAAATGAAACATTTTTTTGCTGGAATTGGTGAAATTCATTTTTTGTCATTTTTATTATATCCAATCACTAGTCCAATAATTGGACTAGTGATTGGAT
>NZ_VMLM01000002.1:0-40611 GCF_013276695.1 Streptococcus sp. 4155 | reverse complement strand
TCGAACGTGAAAATGTCCCATTTGATAAAATAGTCGTATGAAAAGGATCCAACTGAATATGAATGAAACGAAAAAATATCTTGTGATAAAAGCTATAGACCAAGGAAAGAAAACAAAGAATCGAGCCTGTGTCGAACTCAATCTTTCTAAAAGACAAATCAATCGTCTGCTACTAGCCTATCAACAGAAAGGAAAAGAAGCCTTCAGACACGGAAACAGAAATCGAAAACCAAAACATGCAATCCCTGATGAAAGCAAAATAATTGCCCTCAATCTCACCATTTTTTTGGGACATCATCACTTTCGATTGACAGCCTCAATCCACTATAACTCTGCACATAAAAATGGAGAAGATGGCAATCCTCTTCTCCAAATATTAACTTCTTTACAAACCAACTATAGTTGACAAAGAACCTAAAATCAATTGATAACACAAGGTCAAGTCGGTCAACTCTTTCAACTGAAGCCCTGTCAATTCTTCCCATTTATCAATTTTGTATTGGAGAGAATTGCGGTGCAGATAGAGTTGCTGGGCTGTTTTTGTTAGGACAGCACTATTTTCCCAAAGGGAGAGAATGATTTCCTGAATCTGATCCTGGTCCAAAATCATCTGGTGTAGACATTCCTTGATTGGCTTCAAGTCCACGAGCCTTTCTCCCATACTCCAAAGATAGAGCTGTGAAAAAGTATGAACACCTTGGTGACCCTGACGCCACCAAGTCTTAAACAAATCTCTCTCTGCTTTAATCAAGTCTGATAGGGCTTGATGTCTTGCCTGAGACCAAACCTGGCCTAACATGATAGAGAGACGAAGTCCAAAGTCATACTCAACCGCTTCAATCGTATCAGATAAGATTGAACGTACAGAGGTGTACTTATCTTGTTGCAGCACGAAAACATAATCCTGAGCTCCGACCTGAAGCACCGTCTGACAATTCGGAAAAAGAGTCCGCATCATATCTAGCCAAGAAGCCAGATTTTCCTGCTGAAAATAGGAAAGATGGCAATACACCAACTGAATCTTTTTAAAAGTTTGCGGTGCCTGACCCTTCCCCTCAATCAGATAGGAATACCAAGGATTGAGCGAACGAGCCTGCTCCTGCTGGGTCAAAAGGGAAATCAACTGCTTTTCACGCTCACTGAGCCCAGCTTTCTCCAGCAAAATCCACTGCTGAGAAGCTAAAGGGAGAGTGAGATAGCCCTCTTTCTCTACTGGTTGGTCTGAAATCTGAGCCTCAGGAAACCAGTCTTGTAGTTCTTTTGTCATCATGTCCTAGCCCTCCACTTTTTGGATGCACCACCAAATCAAGCTCTCAAGACGTTCCAAATTTTCAGTCATATGGAGATAGCCCATCACAGCTTCAAAACCTGTGGACATGCGGTAAGTCACCACATCGGCATTTTTAGCCTTTGTGTGGCTATTGGTATTGCGGCCACGTTTGTAGATTTCTTTTTCTCTTTCCGTTAGGACTTGCTCCTCTAACATGAGGGAAATCAGGCGAGCCTGAGCTTTGGCCGACACATACTTGGTCGCTTCTTGATGGAGTTTATTGGGTTTGGTCATGCCTTTGAGGATGAGGTGACGACGAATATACATGGAATAAACCGCATCTCCTTCAAAGGCTAGCGCAATCCCATTAATGAGATTGACATCAATCACGTGTCCACCTCACTCCATCCTTGGTGTCAAGGAGCTTAATTCCCTGAGCAGCCAATTGATCACGGATTTGGTCTGCTGTCGCAAAGTCACGATTGGCACGCGCCTCTTGGCGTTTTTGAATCAAGTCTTCAATCTCTGCATCCAAAGCTTCCTCAACAAAGACAATTCCAAAAATTTCTAACATATCTGCAAGAGCTTGCTTGACACTTGCATCATAGTTCCCTGAGTTGATCCATTTGGCCATTTCAAAGACAACTGTGATACCGTTGGCAGCATTAAAATCTTCATCCATAGCTGCTACAAACTTATCTTTAAAGTTTTGTAACTCTTGGGCATCCACGTTTCCTGTAAATGGTTGCTCATAAGTATTCTTCAGATACTTGAGATTGGTCTCGGCATCGCGAACTGCCTTTTCCGTGAAGTTGATAGGCTTACGGTAGTGCTGGGTCGCAAAGAAGAAACGAAGTACTTGCCCATCAAGAGTTTTAAGGGCATCGTGTACCGTAATGAAGTTACCCAAGGACTTAGACATTTTGACATTGTCGATATTGACAAAGCCATTGTGCATCCAGTAGTTAGCAAAAGTCTTGCCTGTTTTAGCTTCAGACTGGGCAATTTCATTGGCGTGGTGTGGAAACTCTAGGTCAGCTCCACCACCGTGGATATCAATGGTATCACCTAAAATCTCTGTCGACATGACTGAACACTCAATATGCCAACCCGGACGTCCAGGTCCCCAAGGACTATCCCAAGAAATCTCACCTGGTTTGGAAGATTTCCATAATGCAAAGTCCACAGGATTTTCCTTACGAGCCGTTTCTTCATCGGTACGACCTGAAGCACCTAGCTCCAAATCTTCCAAGGTTTTATTAGCCAATTTGGCATAGTTGTGGGATTTTTCCACACGGAAATAGACATCTCCTTGACTCTCATAGGCAAAGCCTTTCTCAATCAAGTCTTCCACAAAACGGATGATGTCTGCCATAAACTCCACCACACGCGGATGGCGAGTCGCAGGTTTGACGCCCAAGGCCGTCACATCCTCACGAAAGGCAGCGATGTACTTGTCCGCAACCTCCTGAGGCGTGATGCCTTCTTCCCTGGCACGGTTGATTATCTTATCATCCACATCTGTAAAATTGGAAATATAGGCAACCTTATACCCACGGTACTCAAAATAGCGACGAATGGTATCAAAAGCCACCGTTGAACGGGCGTTTCCCACGTGGATATAGTTGTACACCGTTGGCCCACAAACATACATCTTGATCTTGCCGTCCTCAATCGGGACAAATTCTCGCAAATCACGAGACATGGTGTCGTAGATTTTAATCATAAATCATAATCAGGAAAACCAAAATCAAAGAACACTTAGTTTCATCACTAAGAGTTCAAGTAAATTTCAGTCCGAATATCTCTACACTTCGGAATCCCTTGCTCCTTTCTCATTCAGATAAACCACCTGAGTCTGTTTGACAAAGCCAATTTTTTCATACAAACGTTTGGCACCTACATTGCTATCTTCCACTGCAATCTGAAATTCCTTGTCATTTTGCTCAATTAGTTGGTTGACGAGGGATTTTGCTAAGTAGCTTCCATAGCCTTTCCCACGTTCAGGTTCCAATATTGCTAAACCGTAGAAGTAATTCGTATTAGTCGATAAATCTACCGTGCAAGTTCCAATAACCTCACCGTTTTTTAACAAAATATACAAGCGACTTTCTGGATCCTTCAGAGCTTCAGCGACATATCTATCCACAACTTCTCTAGATTCATGTTCCTCTGAAAATGCCTGAAATTTTAACTGGCTAATTTGCTCCTGATACGAACTATCTGCTAACAAAACTTCAAGATTGGAAACATTTGCTAACGGATATGGTCTTCTATCCTTACCTAACCAGGTTTCTGTCTCTTCATCCTCGACCAATCCCCAATTATTGACAAAATCAGGATGACGCTCTAGAAAAATACGCTCTGTCTGAAAAGTGACTGAACAAATAGAGAAAGAAGCTGTTTCTTTCTCAAAACTCGTAAACAAAGCACGCGCAATTCCCTGACGGCGATGATCTGGATGAACCAGTATCGTCACTTCCACATCTTGATCATCTGCATAAACAGTTAAGAGACCAACAAGTTCGCCTTTTTCATAATAAAGGAAAAAGGCGGGCATGTTTGGGTCAAAATTAAGCATGTTAGAGAGATAGGGATCACGATAGGTACCGTCATAGTTTTGGCAACAGTTAATTAGTTTTTTCGCCTCAGATAACTCCTCTTGGCTTAACTTGTTTCTTGCTTGAATCATATAGGTATCCTCTACAAACCAGACGATCTATGACTGGCTTCTTTAGCCTGCTCGAGTTTATTAACATAATACTCTCGTTTTTCTTCGACTTCGTGAATGACAGGCTCATCCTTCTTACCATGAAGGCGGACAATCTTAGCCGGAATACCGACAACCGTCACATCACTAGGTACATCTGCCACGACAACTGCTGCTGCACCAACCTTGGCATTTTCACCGATTTCCACTGGTCCGATGACTTGGGCATGAGCCGATATGAGAGCTCCCTTTCGAACGGTCGGATGGCGTTTTCCAACATCCTTACCAGTTCCACCAAGAGTCACCCCGTGATAAAGAAGAACGCCTTTTTCAACAATCGCTGTTTCTCCAATAACCAAGCCTGAACCGTGGTCGATAAAGACACCTGAATCAATCTGGGCACCTGGATGAATCTCAATCTGAGTCCAAAAGCGCCAGAACTGACTGTGCATACGAGCCAGGAGTTTGAAGTCGTACTTCCAGAGAAAATGCGAGAGACGGTGGGCCGCCAAGGCCTTGACACCTGGATAAGTCAGCAAAACCTCCAAAGTGGTGCGGGCCGCTGGATCATTTTCTTTTACGATATCAATGGTTTCGCGCCACCACCCCATACATTTCTCCTTTTCTTACTCTGAATCTTTTGGTATTTCTGTAAATTCTTTCTTAGGTTTGTGATCCTTGTGATGACGTGGGCGGTGAGGGCGCTCAGACTTTTCACCTTTTTCATCATGCTCAGGTTTTGGCGGACGAGGTAGAAGAGCCTTCATAGAGGCATCGATACGGCCTTTTTCATCAATCTTGATAACCTTAACATCAACTTCATCCCCGATTTCTACCAAATCCTCTACACGATTGGTACGAGTCCAAGCCATCTCCGAGATATGAACAAGAGCATCTGTCTTATCAAAGAGGTTAACAAAGGCACCAAATTTCTCGATACGAACGACTTTAGCACGGTAAACTTCGTGCACCTTAGCTTCACGAACCAAACCAGCAATAATTTCTTTAGCACGGTTGATGGCATCTTGGTCGCTAGAGTAGATAGATACGTTACCTTCTTCGTCGATGTCAATCTTAACGCCTGTTTCAGCGATAATCTTGTCGATGGTTTCTCCACCCTTACCGATGACAATCTTAATCTTGTCCACATCAATCTTGATGGTATCAATTTTCGGAGCAGTTGGAGCCAATTCTGGACGAACTTCTGGAATGGTTGCTTCAATGACATCAAGGATTTCAAAACGCGCTTTCTTGGCTTGAGCAAGGGCCTCAGTCAAGATTTCTGCAGTAATCCCTTGAATCTTAATATCCATTTGAAGGGCTGTAATCCCGTCACGAGTTCCGGCAACCTTGAAGTCCATGTCTCCAAAGTGATCTTCCAAACCTTGGATATCTGTCAAGACTGTGTAGTTATTTCCATCTGAGATAAGTCCCATGGCAATCCCTGCTACTGGCGCCTTGATTGGCACACCACCAGCCATAAGGGCAAGAGTACCCGCACAGATAGAGGCTTGAGATGAAGAACCGTTTGATTCCAAAACTTCTGCTACTAGGCGGATAGCGTATGGGAATTCTTCCAAGCTTGGCAAGACTTGAGCAAGAGCACGTTCACCGAGAGCACCGTGACCGATTTCACGACGACCTGGCGCACCGTAACGACCAGTTTCCCCTACAGAGTATTGTGGAAAGTTATAGTGGTGCATAAAGCGTTTCTTGTACTCTGGATCCAAACCATCAATGATTTGAGTTTCTCCCATCGGAGCCAAGGTCAAGACTGAAAGAGCCTGAGTTTGTCCACGAGTGAAGAGACCGGAGCCGTGCACACGAGGAAGGAAGTCAACAACCGCATCCAAAGGACGGATTTCATCGACCTTACGACCATCAGGACGCACCTTGTCTTCTGTAATTAAACGTCGCACTTCTGCGTGTTCCATTTGTTCCAAGATTTCAGCCACATCACGCATGATACGGTCAAATTCTTCGTGGTCTGCATATTTTTCTTCATAAACAGCAGTCACTTGGTCTTTAACTGCTTGAGTAGCAGCTTCACGAGCCAATTTTTCTTCTACTTGAACCGCTTTTTGGAGGTCACTGTTGTAAGCTGAGATGATTTCTGCCTGCAATTCAGCAGCCACGTGAAGCAATTCCACTTCTGCTTTTTCTTTACCGACAGCAGCAACGATTTCTTCTTGGAAGGCAATCAATTCTTTGACAGCTTCGTGCCCTTTAAGAAGCGCTTCCAACATGATTTCTTCTGACAATTCTTTGGCACCAGACTCTACCATGTTGATAGCGTGCTTGGTTCCAGCTACTGTCAATTCAAGAAGAGATTGCTCTGCTTGTTCTTGACTTGGGTTGATAATGATTTGACCATCTACATAGCCCACTTGCACCCCAGCGATTGGGCCGTCAAATGGAATATCTGAAATAGACAGTGCCAAGGATGAACCAAACATAGCAGCCATTGGTGCAGATGCATTTTCATCATAAGAAAGCACGGTGTTAATCACTTGGACTTCATTACGGAAACCTTCCGCAAACATAGGACGAATCGGACGGTCAATCAAACGCGCTGTCAATGTCGCATCCGTTGAAGGACGTCCTTCACGTTTCATAAAGCCACCAGGAAACTTCCCAGCTGCATACATTTTTTCTTCGTAGTTGACTTGAAGAGGGAAGAAATCCCCAGTTGCCATTTTCTTAGACATAACGGCAGCAGTCAAGACAGTTGACTCACCGTAACGCACGACAACTGCGCCATTTGCTTGCTTAGCAACCTGACCAGTCTCTACAATTAACTCACGACCCGCAAAAGTCGTTTGAAACACTTGTTTTGTCATTTTAATCCCCTTTGGATTGATGAAATTATACGCCTTGCCTACAAAGATCAAGATACCAAGCCGTTAAGCAACTCAAAGGAAAATAGGAAACTGACGAAGTCTTCGATGAAGACAAGACAGTTTATCTTTTTTACATAGCTTTTCGGACGGGTTCAATTACTCAAGGTCAAGCAACTCAAAGGAAAATAGGAAATCGAACGACGGAGCGAATGCTCCTAGGTAGATTTATCTTTTTCCACAGAGTTGTAGGCGTGTTCAGTTACGCAAGATATTTTGGACGGTTCGGCTTGCCGAACATTTCTGTAGAAAAATAGGAAGGTGACGCCGCACTCGATGAGTGCTAGGAAGCTTATCTTTTTTCCTAAGGAATGAGGCCAAAATTCAATTAAGTATCTTTTTGATATTTCCCTGGAATAGTGCGGACGGGAGCTAAAATTATCCAGTGGATGATTTTAGAAATCCAACGGAATTTCAATGGTAATTTTTAATTACTTCGCCTTTTTATTTCTATGCTCAGGCTAAAATAGTTTCCCGAACTATTTTACTCTCAAAAATCCTGCCTTAGATAATAATATTGTTATCATCTAAGATACCACGATAGCGTGAAATATCTTTTAAATACTCACTCCGTTCGTGTTTTTTGAGACACACATTATCAGATTTTGCTTAAAAAATAATCAACTTTAAACAAACTTCTAAAACCTAAACACCCTCATCTTTGTATCAAGTACGTACAGAGTCTATTTTATCATATTTTTCTTAAAAAGTGCGGTCTTTACCATTAAAAAGGAACCATTCCCCTCACTTGAGAAGAATGGTTTTCTTTTTATTATCCTAGAGACTGATGATTAAACAAGGCATGGGTTGCTTGATGGATGTATTTTGCTGTTTCAGCATTGTTCATAGTGTAGAGATGCACACCTGCAACATCCTGAGTTACCAAGTCCACGATTTGGTCCACTGCATAGGCAAGTCCTGCTGCTCTGAGCGACTCAGGGTCATGCTCATACTTGTCTAAGATGGCTTTAAATTTGCGTGGAAGATGGATATTCTCACAAGTCTTCAAGAGGCGGAGAGCCTGATTTCGATTCAGAATTGGGATAATCCCTGCATGAATTGGAACATCAATCCCAGCCAAGATACACTTGTCTTGGAAATCATAGAAGCGCTCATTGTCAAAGAAAAGCTGAGTTACAAGGCTCGAGCAACCTGCATCCACTTTCTTCTTGAGATTTTGGATATCTGAAATCTGATTTGGCGAATCTGGATGACCTTCTGGATAGCAAGCTCCAATAATATCAAAGTGAGGGGCTTGTTCCTTGATAAACTCAATCAAGTCCGTTGCATAGCGGAAATCCTTTTGCGGTTCTACATCTGGAATAATATCCCCACGAAGAGCCAAGATTTTCTGCACACCAACCTCGTCCAAGTCAGCAATTGTTTCAGCAACCTTGTCCTTAGTCAAATAGATGGCTGGCAAGTGGGCAATGGTCGGAATCGCCAAGTCATTTTGGATAAAGTCAGCCAAACGGACCGTCGTTTCCTTGATATTAAATTTATTATTGCTGGCAGTTACACTGATAAAGTGGGGAGTCAACTCCTGCATATCTTGAAGAGCAGAAATAATGTTATCATTACCCACGGCTGGGTTTGGAGGGAACACTTCAAATGAGAGTGACGGTGTTTGGCGTGACATATGTAATAACCTTTTCTAGTTGATTTTTTTCGTTAGCTGGATTCCTAGAATCCAAGTGAAACAAGCTGATTAACCAAACAGCGCTTCTTGAGAAATCCTATCTTACAATCTCTCACGCGCAGCTTTAGCTGCTTCAACAAGGCGGATCAAGCTTTCTTTTGTTTCTGGAATACCACGTGTTTTCAAACCACAGTCAGGGTTGATCCAAACTTTCTTGCTTGGTACTTTAGCAAGGATGGCTTCGATTGTGTGGTCGATTTCGCCTTCGTTCGGCACACGAGGTGAGTGGATATCGTAAACCCCAGGTCCCACTTCTGTTTGGAAGTTTTTCGCTTTGAGTTCGTCCAAGATTTCAAGGTTTGAACGACTAGCTTCAAAGGAAATAACGTCTGCATCCATGTTGTCGATAGCTGGGATGATATCTGTAAATTCTGAGTAACACATGTGAGTGTGGATTTGTGTGTCTGGCGCTACTGTTGAGTGTACCAAGCGGAAGGCAGGAATTGCCCAGTCAAGGTAGTCTTCGTACCAGTCGCTACGACGGAGCGGCAATTTCTCACGAAGAGCAGCCTCGTCGATTTGGATGATTTTCACACCAGCAGCTTCAAGGTCAAGCACTTCATCCTTGATAGCAAAGGCGATTTGAAGAGTTGAATCCTTGATAGAGATGTCTTCACGTGGGAATGACCAGTTAAGGATGGTAACAGGTCCAGTTAACATACCCTTAACAGGTTTGTTTGTACGGCTTTGTGCATAGCTAGACCATTTAACAGTGATAGGGTTAAGACGAGTGACATCACCCCAGATGATTGGTGGTTTAACCCCACGCATACCGTATGATTGTACCCAACCATTTTTAGAGAAGAGGTATCCTGACAAGTTTTGACCGAAGTACTCAACCATGTCATTACGCTCAAATTCACCGTGAACAAGGACATCAAAGTCAATATCTTCTTGCCACTTGATCCATTCATCGATCGTTTCAGCAAGGAAAGCGTCGTACTCTTCTTGAGACAATTCACCTTTACGGTAAGCCAAACGTTTGGCACGAACTTCTTTTGTTTGAGGGAATGAACCAATCGTTGTTGTTGGAAGAGCTGGAAGTTTGAAAGCTTCTTCTTGGATAGCTTCACGTTCTGCAAAGGCTGGCAAACGAGTGTAGTCTGTGTCTGTCAAGCCAGCGATACGCGCACGAAGTTCAGCATTTTCACCAACACGCTCAGTCGCAAAGAGTTCTTTGTTGGCTGCAAGAGCTTCTGAACCTTGACCATTGCGGATAGCATCCAAGTCACGGATTTCATCCAATTTTTCAACTGCAAAGGCAAAGTGGTTCAAGATAGCTGGTTCAAATTCTTCGTTAGCTGTTGTAAATGGCACATGAAGAAGTGAGCATGAGCTTGTCAAAACGATGTTTTCAGCTGGGATTTGCTCAAGAACAGCCAAGCTCTTTTCGTAGTTGTTGCGCCAGATGTTTTTACCATTGACAATACCTGCATAGAGAGTCTTGTCAGCTGGGAAGCCACCTTTAACGAGTTCAAGAGTTTTCTTACCTTCAACAAAGTCAAGACCGATAGCATCTACTGGCAAGTTTACAAGGTCAGCGTATACGTCACGAACATCACCGAAATAAGTTTGAAGCAAGACTTCAAGACCTTTTTTGTCAGCCAAGAGTTTGTTGTAAAGGTTCAAGAAGAGAGCTTTTTCTTCAGCTGTCAAGTCTTTTACAAGAGCCGCTTCATCCAATTGGATGCGAGTTGCACCAAGTTCAGCCAATTTAGCAAAAACTTCTTGGTAAGTAGCCACTAAGCTATCTACGAAGTCGTCTGCTTTCACGCCTTCTTCAAAGTCTGACAATTGAAGGAAAGTGAAGGGACCTACAAGAACAGGACGAGTGTTGAGACCAAGTTCTTTGGCTTCTTGGAACTCATCAAAAATCTTGTGACCTGCAAGTTTGACTTGAGTGTCTTTTTCAAATTTAGGAACGATGTAGTGGTAGTTAGTGTTAAACCATTTCTTCATTGGGAGGGCGCGAACGTCCCCTTTTTCTCCTTGGTAACCACGTCCCAAAGCGAAGTAGCGCTCAAGGTCAGACAAGTCCAAGTTTTGAACTGAAGCAGGTACCACGTTGAAAAGGAAAGCTGCATCTAGGAAGTTGTCATAGTGAGAAAAGTCATTTGATGGGATTTCAGTGATGCCTTTTTCTTTGACAATGTTCCAGTGTTTAGCACGCAAGTCTTTTGCTGCTGCTAAAAGTTCTTCCTCTGAGATTTCTTTTCTAAAGTATTTTTCAGTTGTAAATTTTAATTCGCGGAATTCACCCAAACGAGGGAAACCGATGATTGTAGTTGACATGATGTGTCCTCCAAAATTTGTTGTTGAAACTATCTTAACAGAAAAGAAATCATCTGTATAATTGTAAAAAATTAGGCTTTGATATAGTTTGAAACTATATATCTGTTTTAAACAAAAGAAAAAGACCTGAGACAAATGCCTCAAATCCTTTGTATAGCGTGTTTTATAGCTTTATTTCAGTTATGCTCTTCAAACGCTTTATTAGTAATTCTTATAAGTGACTATGGCTTGTTATTAGAAAAGACTATAATACTCTTCGAAAATCTCTTCAAACCGCGTCAACGTCGCCTTGCCTTAGACATATGGTTACTGACTTCGTCAGTCTTANNTGAGCAACCTGCGGCTAGTTTCCTAGTTTGCTCTTTGATTTTCATTGAGTATGAGTCTACTCTAATCAACTCTTTTCCTGTTCGAGTGGGACGACTGCTAGTGTCTTTCCCAAACTGGCTAGGACTTTTAAGACTGTGTCCAACTGAGGACTAGTCTTGCCTGTTTCCATCCTAGCTATGACAGGCTGGCTTACTCCACTAAGTTCTTCTAGCTTTTTCTGACTGATTCCTTGCTCATGCCTGGCTTCAATCAGCTCACTCATGATAGCCACTCGCATATCACTTTCAAGGATTTCCTCCTTGGTAAAGAGTTGAGACCGGACATCCTTCCAATTACTCCCAATAGCACTATTCTTCATCTCTTAACCCTCTTTCTTTTACGTCTATGTATTTTTTGAAAAAATGAGCGAATTATAATTCGATAGATTGACCAGGGGGTTTAAAATTGGTGCTAGCTTGTTTCTTAAGCGCTTTTCCTTTTCTAGGATAGAGCAGATCCTGTTTTGACAATCCTAATTTTCCATGATGGATCCAGTAGTAGATGGTAGAAATTCCCACGTTAACGCCCTTAGCCTTGACCATCATTTCAGGCGAAAATTTTTGGTTATGATAGTGGAGAATCTTTTCCTTTAGTTCCTTGGTCAATCTTGATTTCTTGACCGAGCGCTTGCGATTATTTTCATAAGACTGTTGAGCATAGTCGGCAGAATAAACCTCTTTAAAGCGTCCTTTTCCAAGACATTGTCGGACTGTCCCACGCTTGATTTCAGTGTGGATAGTTTGAGGAGCTTTTCCAAGTAAAGAGGCGATTTCTCTATTTGATTTCCCTTCTTTTTTCCATCGTTCGATTAAGCGACGGCTATCGATTGTCAAATGTTTGGCTTTTGTAGTATAATTGTCTTGCATCTCCGTGACTTTTAATCATTTCAATCTTAAATTGGACTTTTTTTACTTGGGTTGTACTTAATCTATAAGGAAGACAATAAAAAGAATATCAATCGAGTAAAGTCACAAAGTCACATTAGCTCCGAGCAACCATTGCAAATCGAGGTACTCATACAATGATTAAAATATTTCTCTCTGCCTTTTCTGTCATTCTCTTTGCTATCCCTATCATAGCTTATTCTTTTTTTCCATCTTCTAATCTTAATATTTGGCTATCTACCAGACCTATCTTGGCACAGATTTATGCCTTCCCCTTAGCTACTGCAACTATGGTTTCTATTTTAAGTTTCGTATTTTTTTCCCTATCTTTTTACAAGAAAAATAAACAAATACGGTTTTATTCTAGCATCTTGCTCTTACTATCGTTCATATTACTATTATTCGGAACAGATAAAACCCTTTCTTCCGTATCAAATAAGACTAAAACCTTAAAATTAGTAACTTGGAACGTCGCTAATCAAATAGAAGCACAACATATTGAGCGAATTTTTAGCCATTTTGATGCCGATATGGCTATATTCCCTGAACTAGCTACCAATATCAGAGGTAAGCAAGAAAACCAGAGAATCAAACTATTGTTTCATCAAGTTGGACTTTCTATGGCCAACTATGATATTTTTACTTCTCCACCTACTGACAGTGGAATAGCTCCTGTGACTGTGATTGTCAAGAAAAGTTACGATTTCTATACAAAAGCTGAAACTTTTCATACAACACGGTTCGGGACAATTGTATTACATTCGAGAAAACAAGATATACCAGATATCATTGCTTTGCATACTGCTCCTCCTCTGCCAGGTTTAATGGAAATCTGGAATCAAGACTTAACCATCATTCATAATCAATTGGCTTCAAAATATCCAAAGGCTATTATTGCAGGTGATTTTAATGCAACTATGCGTCATGGAGCACTTGCAAAAATAAGCTCTCATAGGGACGCATTAAATGCACTGCCACCTTTTGAAAGAGGAACTTGGAATAGCCAAAGTCCAAAACTTTTTAATGCAACGATAGATCATATTTTATTGCCTAAAAACCACTACTATGTTAAAGATTTAGACATTGTAAGTTTTCAAAACTCTGATCATAGATGTATTTTTACAGAAATCACATTTTAATTATTTTATATAAAATCACCCCTCTAGTGTTCATAAACTAGAGGGGGAATTTATATCCTACTATCGTTTAACGCACTTCTGCATTCACTTTTTCTTCGAGCGACGCTTGGATTTTTTCCATATATCGTGCGACTTCTTCGTCCGTTAAGCTATCTTCTGGATTTTGGAAGGTCAAGCTATAAGCCATGGACTTCATACCAAGTCCCAATTTCTCACCTGAGAAGACGTCAAAGAGTTTGATATCTGTCAAACGTTTCACGCCGGCAGCTTGGATAGCATCTACAACTTCTTGGTGAGTTACTTCTGCCTTGAGGAGAAGGGCAACGTCACGGCTGACTGCTGGGAATTTGGTGATTTCTACAAATGGAGTCGCTGGCTGAAGCGCAGCTTCGATAGCTGAAAGGTTAAGCTCAGCTACATACGTTTCTGGAATATCGTAAGCCTTGGCAGTGACTGGATGCACTTGGCCAAGGAAACCAAGAACTTGGTCACCGAGTGAAATCACGGCTGTACGACCTGGATGAAGGCTAGCGATTTCAGATGTTGCTATATAGGTTACTTGGAGTCCCAAACGAGTAAATAGGGCTTCAAGGATTCCCTTAGCATAGAAGAAATCAACTGGAACTGCTGCTGTTTGGAAATCTTTTTCAGCAACTAAGCCTGTCAAGGCAAAAGCAAAGCTGTTGATCTCATTTGGAAGTTCTTCTTTTGGATTGCCTATCTGTTCAAAGACTTTTCCAATCTCGTAAAGAGCCAAGTTTTTGTTCTTACGAGCCACGTTGTAAGCAACTGTATCTAGGATACCAGAAATCATATTTTGACGGAGGACAGAACGGTCCACTGTCATTGGCCACATGAGTTCAGTAAGGTTACTTGGTTGAGCCGTAAACTCAACTGCTTTTTCAGGAGTTGTTAGAGCATAGGTGATGATTTCTGTCAAACCTGCTCCTTCAGCAATGGTACGAACTTGACGGCGAAGTTTTTGAGTTGCAGTCAATTCACCAGCTGTACCATCGTCTTTTGGAAGGCTGGTTGGCAAGCGATCATAGCCATAGATACGAGCGATTTCTTCAAAGAGGTCTGCCTCGATAGTGATATCCCAGCGACGACGTGGGACGCTGACTGTAAAGCTGTCTGCATTTCCAGAAAGACCAAAGCCAAGACGACGGAAGACATCTTCTACATCAGCGTATGAAAGCTCAGTTCCGAGGACACGGTTGACGTCAGCAAGGGTAGAAGAAACTTCCACATCAGAGGTATCAAGTTCACCCGCTGAAACGATACCTTTACGCACCGTCGCACCTGCAAGTTCTGCAATCATGCTAGCCGCCGCATCAAGGGCTTCGTTAACAGTTGCCACATTGATACCTTTTTCAAAGCGAGAAGATGACTCAGAACGAAGGTTAAGACGACCACTAGTCTTGCGGATAGATTTTCCGTTGAAGACTGCAGCTTCAAGGACGACACGACTAGATTTCTCAGAAATTTCTGTTGCTTGACCGCCCATGACACCTGCAAGGGCTACTGGTTTGTCTGCGACAGTGATAACTAAGTCATTCACCTCTAAGTCACGTTCTTCACCATCTAAAGTCACTAATTTTTCACCAGCACGCGCTTCACGCACACGGATGTCAGTCCCTTCAAAGGTATCCAAGTCAAAGGCATGCATAGGTTGACCAAAGTAGAGCAGGATGTAGTTTGTCACGTCCACTACGTTGTTAATAGGACGGATTCCTTCGTTCATGAGAAGGTTTTGCAACCATTGTGGACTTGGTGCAATCGTCACATTATCCAAGATACGAGCTGCATAGTAAGGCGCCTTGTCTGTATCAATGCCCACAGAAAGAACATCTGCTGCAGCTTGGTCAGTTTCTGAAAGAGTAAATTCTTTAAAGTTGACTGCCTTGTCATAGATAGCTGCCACTTCGTGAGCCACTCCACGCATAGAAAGGGCATCTGCACGGTTTGGTGTGATAGACAGTTCGATGATTTCATCATCCAAGTCTAGGTATGAGAAGACTTCCTCACCTGGAACGGCATTTTCTGGCAAAATTTGGATGCCATCTGCGAATTCCTTAGGCACAACTGAGTCAGAAATTCCCAATTCGCCAAGCGAACAGATCATTCCAAGTGACTCTAAACCACGGATTTTTCCTTTTTTGATTTTGTAGTTGTCAGCGATGCGAGCTCCTGGAAGAGCCACCATAACCTTGATACCAGCACGCACATTTGGGGCACCACAGACGATTTGACGGGCTTCTTCTTCGCCAACGTTAACCTGACAAACATGAAGGTGAGTTTCTGGCACATCTTCGCAGGACAAGACCTCACCGACGACAATTTTTGAGAGACCAGCAGCCGGTGATTCGACACCTTCTACCTCGATCCCTGTGGTTGACATTTTTTCAGCCAACTCCTGTGATGGCACATCAATGTCCACCAATTCTTTTAACCATTTATAAGATACAAGCATAATTTAGTTCTCCAGAATGACCATTGCCACACTGGTTCTTTTCCTTTCCTATCATTTCAATAGAAGAATCCTCTTCTTACCTTAATTTCTTTCGCAGTAACCAATCCGTATCTACTTTTTGACCAACCATAAAATGATGTTGGCTAAATTTTTCAAAACCATATCGATTATAAAACGCTTGAGCTTTTGTATTATGCTCCCAAACACCTAACCAAGCCCAAGAAAAACTATTTTTTGTAGCAAGTTCAAGAGCAAATTCAAACAGTTGCTTACCGAATCCAAATCCTTGGAATTTTTGTAGCACATAGAGGCGTTGAATTTCAAAAGCGTCCTCTAATTCTCTCTCAGTTTGAGCACTTCCCCAGTTGACTTTGAGAAAACCAGCTATCTCCTCTTCATGCATAATGAAATAGGTTTCGGAGTCAGGATTTTCCAACTCAGTTGATAAAACTCTCAGACTATAAGCCTCTTCAAAGTATTCCTGTAACTGCTCTTCCGTATTATCATGAGCAAATGTTTCACGAAAGGTTTGTTTGGCAATTTTAGCCAACACCTCAACATCTACCATTTCTACTTTTCTAATCATTATTTAAACTGTTCTGAGAAGCGGACATCTCCTTGGTAGAATCCACGGATATCGTTGATTCCATAACGGAGCATAGCTACACGCTCTTGTCCAAGACCAAAGGCAAAGCCAGAGTATACAGTCGCATCGATACCACTCATTTCAAGGACACGTGGGTGAACCATACCGGCCCCCATAATTTCGATCCAACCTGTTTTCTTACATACGTTACAGCCTTCTCCACCACATTTGAAGCAAGAAACATCCACCTCAACAGATGGCTCTGTGAATGGAAAGTAAGATGGACGCAAACGAATTTGACGCTCTTCACCAAACATTTTTTGGACAATCAACTGAAGCGTTCCTTGAAGATCAGCCATAGAGATATTTTTCCCAACTACCAAGCCTTCGATTTGGTGGAATTGATGACTGTGGGTCGCATCGTCCGTATCGCGACGGAAGACACGCCCTGGCGAGATCATCTTCAAAGGACCTTTAGAAAAATCATGGGCATCCATAGCACGCGCCTGAACTGGAGACGTGTGGGTACGGAGCAAGATTTCTTCAGTGATATAGAAAGTATCCTGCATATCACGAGCTGGGTGGTCTTTTGGAAGGTTCATACGTTCAAAGTTATAGTAGTCTTGCTCCACTTCAAAACCATCCACGACTTGATAACCCATACCGATGAAGATATCTTCGATTTCTTCACTGGTTTGTGTCAAAACGTGACGGTGACCAGTCGCAACTGGACGACCTGGAAGCGTCACATCGATACTCTCGCTAGCCAGTTGAGCCGCGACTTTCTTTTCTTCCAAGAGCTTAGCTGTTTCTTCAAAAGCAGCTGTCAAGACATCACGAGCTTCATTGACGTGTTTCCCGATGATTGGACGCATCTCAGCAGAGACATCTTTCATCCCTTTGAGGATTTCAGTGAGCGAACCCTTTTTACCAAGGACAGAGACACGCAAATCTTGCATCTCTTTTTCATTTCCAGCAGTAATCTGCTTCAAGCTAGCCAGCGTTTCTTCGCGAAGCGCTTTTAATTGTTCTTCAATAGTTGACATATTTCCTCCATCAGTCTCTCGTAGATAAAAAGAAAACCACATGCCAAAAACTCCACTCGGAGCGTTGACACGCGGTACCATCCGTTTTCATCTGACAAGTCAGACCTTCATTTCTAAATCCATGCGCAAGTGAATTCACCCAGCTTTCATATAGAGAGCTTGCAGTCACGGCTCTCCTCCCTGATATACTTCCCTTGGGCTACTAGTCTTTCAGATTCCTATTCAATTACTACTTAGTTTATCAGATTTTTACCATTCTTGCAAGACCTATCTTACTTCTGCTTGTTAGCTTATTCTTATCTAACTTTATAGCGGATTGAAATAAGATGAAAACAAATCGATTGGGAAAGTAAAATTAATTTCTATAAACGTTTTAGCAATTGTTTCGTACTATTTTAGATTCAGTCTACTATATATAACCAATCTATCCTAAGTTAACTATTTATAATCGGCTCTCTGTAACAAAATTAAATTAATTAATCCCCCTATAAAATAAAGAGGTTTAGAATTTGATGTCTTCCAAACCTCTTTATTTCATATTTAATGAGATGCTGCCTTAACCGTGATAATATCTAATCATCAATAAACAAACTATTTGAATAAGGATTCTCCATTTGATTCAATCACTCCTTTATACCAAGTAAAGGACATTTTCTTATATCGATTGAATGTGCCATTTCCATCATCATTTCGATCAACATAAATGAGACCGTACCTCTTAGAAAGCTGTGCAGTGGACATAGAAACGCAGTCAATACATCCCCAAGACGTATAGCCCATAATTTCCACACCATCTTGTAGAGCTTCAGCTACTTGCAATAAATGTTCTTTCATATACTGAATTCTATAATCATCTTGGACTGTTAAGTTATTAAATTCATCTTTTATTAGTTGATCTTTAGCACCTAATCCGTTTTCCACTATAAATAATGGGATTTGATAACGGTCATAATATCTATTTAAAATTATACGTAGTCCAATTGGATCAATTTGCCATCCCCACTCAGAAGACTCTAAATAAGGATTTACTAAGCCACCAATAATATTCCCTTCTCCTGAATTATACTGTGTTGGAAGAGCAGATTGAGTCACACTCATGTAATAGCTAAAGGATAAAAAATCTACAGTATAATTTTTTAATAACTCTGCATCTTCAGCTGCAAACTCTATGTTAATGTCATGTTCCTTAAAATATCTTTTTGCATAATTCGGATAATAACCTCTAACATGCACATCTGAAAATAGATAATTTAGATTCTCATACTCATGAGTCGCCCATACATCTTTTGGATTTGGAGTCATTGGATAAGCTGGCATAGCTAATACCATACACCCCACCTTAAACTCTGAATTAATCTCACGAGCAATTTTTGTAACCAAACTCGAGGCGACTAATTCATGATGTATAGCTTGATATAATTCTTGTTTCGAAAGATTCTCCTTAGGTATATCTATTCCTCCACTAATAAACGGTAATTCCAAAACAGAGTTTACTTCGTTAAATGTAAGCCAATATTTAACTTTATCTTTATACCTTTCTAAAACTGTTCGAGCAAATTTTTCATAAAAATGAATCATTCTCCTATCAATCCATCCATGATATTTTCTTGCTAAATATAATGGAGTCTCATAGTGTGAAAGAGTTACAAGTGGTTCTATCCCGTGAGCATGTAGTTCATCAAACAATTCATCATAATATTTCAACCCAGCTTCGTTAGGTTCTTCCTCATCTCCTTTTGGAAAAATTCTACTCCATGCAATAGAAGTACGAAAAACATTAAAGCCCATTTCAGAAAACAAGGATATATCTTCCTTATATTTATGATAAAAATCAATACCTATCAATTTTAAGTTATCTTCTGTAGGATTTTCTGTTGCTTCTCCTAATCCACCTTTGGGTAACACATCCTGAACTGATAAGCCCTTACCATCTTCATTATATGCTCCCTCTACTTGATTAGCTGCAACAGCTCCACCCCAAAGAAAATCATCTGGAAAAATGGTCATAACTTTCCTCCATTATAATATTACCAGTAATTCCTTAGAATGCTCGATTGTCTGATTATTAGGTAATACTAATACATCTAGAAAATCATTGGTATTCGTTACAATTACTGGTGTAACTGTTTCGTAGCCTTTAGTCTTGATTAAATTCAAGTCCATTTCAAAAATCAACTGATTTTTGAAAACTCTGTCTCCTTCTTCTACATGACTAATAAAACCTTGACCTTTTAGCTCAACAGTATCTAATCCAATATGAATTAGTAACTCAACACCCTCATCACTCTTCAATCCAATTGCGTGCTTAGTCGGAAAAATATTTGTAATTTTCCCATCAAATGGTGCATAAACCTTACCTTCACTTGGGATAATCGCTACTCCGTCTCCAATTAGTTTATCTGAAAATGTTTTATCCTGGACATCGCTTAACGGAATGATTTCTCCTGATATAGGAGAAAATATCATTTTTTTATTTGAAACTCCAACTTCAACTTCTAAATTGCTAGAACTCCCTTCTTCATCGATTCCAAATATATAAGCTAATACAAAGGTAATAACAACCGAAATGACTGCCACAATTAAAGCATTTACAATATTTGATGGCACATCAGAATAAATAAATTGAGGCAACGCTATCAAAGATGGGACAGCAAATAGATATGCTTTAACACTAGTAAGACCTGCAAATAATCCCGCTAATCCACCACCAATCATAGCTGCATAAAGCGGTTTTTTATATTTTAAAGTCACACCATATAATGCAGGTTCGGTAATCCCTGCAAGTAAGGCTGAGAAACCTGCTGCAAAAGCAATTTGTTTTGTATTATTATTTTTACTCTTTAATGCAACAGCCATCGAAGCAGCCCCTTGAGCTAAGTTTGACCCTAACATTGCTGGAAGAATTAATACGTCTGGAGTAGCAATAGATGCCGCCAAAAAAATAGGTGCAAAAGCCCAATGCATTCCAGTCATAACAATAAATGGCATAATAGCACCAAGAATAGCTAATGTAAGCCATCCAGCTACACCATACATTTGCCCAACTAGATTTGATAATCCTTCACCAACAATTACTCCAATAGGTCCGACTACAACTAAGGCAATACAGCTTGATACTAATAATACTAGCGTAGGTTGCAAAAAACTCTTAGTAATAGCTGGTGTTAATTTAGCAATTATTTTTTCAATATATTTCATCAACCAAACCATAATAAGAATTGGAACGACTGATGAACCATAACTAGCTGGTGTCACAGGTGCACCAAATAAACTAAGAGGATTCCCTGATTGCACCATTTGAACAAAATTTGGATGGAGAAGTACACCTGCTACAGACATAGCTAATGTAGATGTTACTTTTAATTTTTGTGATGCAGAATAAGCTAATAACAGCGGTAAGAAATAATATGGAGCATCCCCAAAAAATGTCAAAAAAGCAATAGTCTGAGAATCTGATTGCAATATACCAAGCATTGGTAAAATGATTACCAAGACTTTCAACATACCTCCCCCTAACATTGCTGGAATGATTGGAGTCATGGAACCAGCGATATACTCAATGATTCTTTCTAAAATATTCCCTTTGTACCCTTGATTAACTGAATCGGATTCAAAATTGCCAAGTTTAACGAATTCTTTATAATAATTAGCTACATCATTACCAAGTATAATTTGATATTGCCCATTCTTTTTCATAATACCTATTACACCTGGTATCTTCTTCACATCATCATCATTGACTAAATTTTCATCTTTTAATTCTAATCTTAAACGTGTTACACAATGGGTAACTCTATTGACATTTTTTTCACCTCCAATTACATCGAGGATTTTTTGTACCTTATCTTTATAACTCATGGTATTCTCCTATTCTATTAATCTAAATTTTTTGTTAAGCGACGAATATGAGCCATCAAATAAACTAATTCACTAGAAGTCAGCAAATAATTGTACTCAGTTTGTATAAACATTGCCACCTGTTCACCACATTCATATTCTCTAGGATATTTATTTTTCATTAATGCTAACAAGTCTTCATCATCATCGTCACAATAAGTTGTATTTTCAACCAAGCGATGGGCAAATAATTTTATATGAGTTATGAATCTATAATAATCAATAGAATCTTGGTTAAACTCAGTACAATAGAAATCTTGAATGATTTTCTCAATTCCCATAATTATTTCAGTGATTTTATACGACTCTTGAAAATTATTTTCTAAATTAGCATTAACAAAATGTAGCGCTATGAATGCAGCTTCGTCAATTGGAAGTTCAATACCTAACTCTTTTTTTATTATTTGTAAAGCCCTTTTCCCAAGCTCAAATTCTTCTTTATAATATTTCGAGATTTCCCAGCGTAGGGGATTCGAAATAATAATCCCTTCTTTATAACGTTCTATGCTCGAAGAAATATGATCCGTTAAATTAATATAGATAATTTCATCAAAATTATTACCCAATGTTATTTTACCTAGGTTAATTATTTTTTCGGTAATGTACACCAACTCCAAAGGAACGTTAATAAACATCTCTGTAAAACGGGTCATATTATCTCTATTTTTGAGAAAAAAACTTTTCTCAATATCAATTGGATTTACTTTATCTCCAGTTTTTCTTCCAAAAGCTATGCCCCTTCCAAAAAGAAGAATATCGATATCTTTTTTACTTTGCGCAATTACGGCATTGTGGTTTAGTATTCGTTTTATGATCATAAAATTTCCCTTTTAAAATAAAAGGAACCTACTTAAAAACATCAAGAAACTTCTTCCGATGTGATTAAATAGGTTCCTGCTCACTTGTATTAGTGATAACATCCTTTTATTTCAATTTTTAATGGTGACATGAAGCTTAAATAATTAATAACTCTGTAACCATTTTCATTTTATGATATTTCAATCTATTTGTCAAGTACTTGTAGAAATTTTTTTATTTTGTGTGATTCGAATGTGATAATGGCAACAGTCTCACTAAAGAAATGAAAATCATACATAGAAATTTTTAAAAATTTTCTCTATCGTAAACCTGCCACTAGTTCAGAAACTATACTAGCTGATTCCAAACGTAATATGGTCATCTCATCTACCTTCCCTAATAATGGCATTGCACCATACCAAACAATAGTCTTATTCACCAAAAGAATAGGCGTTACTATTTTTGATTGAGTAAAAGACACTTTAATTTTCTGGCTCTTCAACTGGTCTAGCCATGCTTTATTTGCAACCGTCTCTGGTATACATATCTCAATTTGACTAATCCTAAATTCTTTTAGAAAATTCATCAGTTTTGTCTGGTGCACATAAGGTAAAATAAGCAGACATTCCTGTCTTTCCCCTGCCAAGTCCTCTCTCAACACCTTCTCATATCTACTATCAACATAAACGAATTGTTTCTCCTCACCCTCGATGACACGATAATCCATCTTTCGATAAGCTACTTGTCGTTTCTGAAACATCTTTTCTAAATAAGGAACATGAATATCCACATAATCGAAAATCCGCACCAAAGACTTATCCTTGTAGTTTCTATGAATCCGACCTGCATACTGAATTAAATTATTTTTCCAAGAAAAGGGTGCTGCCAATATAAGCGTGTCTAGCTGAGGCAAGTCAAAACCTTCGCCAATGTATTTTCCAGTAGACAATAAAACAAACCCTTTATCTAACTGTTCTAACGTCTCCATTAAACTTGTTCTATCTCGGACTTTGGTTTTTCCGCTAATAATATAACAGTCATCAACCTCTTTCTCTTTCAATAACTTTTCAAAGACATCTATCTGTTGAATTCGATTGACTAGAACCAAGATATTCCGCCCTTCTGCCACTTGGTCTAGAATATCCTTGATAATCAACTGATTCCTCACTGAGTCAGTAGCAATCCAATCACTAAGCTGTATAAAATTACTTGCTTTGGTCTTTTCAATCTCCAAATGACCAAAAGAAGTGAATCTTAATTGCAATTGCCGTTTAAAATCCGTTTCCCTCTTATCAGCAGTATGGAGTATCTCACCAATTCTCTGAAAAACAATAGGCTCATGACCATTCTTACGCTCAGGCGTAGCCGTCAAACCGTAAAGATACTTCCCTCTAAACTGAGCAACAACTTTTTCAAACATCAAGGCAGAGACATGATGACACTCATCCACAATCATCATCTCATACTCATCCAAAAGACTTTGACTATTTTCCAACTTAAATAGAGATTGGATCATAACGACATCAACCAGTCCACTCAACCATTTCTTAGTCCCACCGTACTGCCCGACATAGCCTATTACCCTTTCACGACCTGATGGCGTATAACGGGTAGCTTCTTCCTCTTCGAAAGTCAAAAAACACTTTAGGCGATCCAGCCACTGGTCTAAGAGTTGCCTATTATGAACTAGGATAATTGTTTTTGTTTTCCGTTCAGAGATAAGAGCAGCACCTAAAACGGTCTTTCCAAAACCGGTCTCCGCATGAAGTAAACCATTTTCTTTAGAAGTCATATCTGACAGGGCTAACTCTTGCTCAAAAGTGAGTTCTCCCTTAAATTCCACTCTAATAGACCTTTGTACCTTTCTCCTATCTTCCACAGATCCCTGCTCATACTCAATGAAAATCAAAGAGCAAACTAGGAAGCTAGCCGTAGGCAGTACTTGAGTACGGCAAGGCGAAGCTGACGTGGTTTGAAGAGATTTTCGAAGAGTATTAAATTTATCTTGCAATGGATACAGCAAACCTCTTGGCAGCCATAAATAATGATCGGATTCTCCAAATAAATACATTCGCTCAGGAATTTGATAGGTTGGCTGTCGCATAGCCTGCTTTAAATAAAATTCGGGATTAGAAAATGAAGCCATATTTTCAAGAAAAACAGTGTCTTGGGTGTCACAGACGATTTTTCAAGTTGGATCATATTGGATAAGACGACCTTCAACTCCTTATCCAATTCTTCCTTACCTAACTCCTCTTGGATTAACAGTGCCACTTTAGCAGTTGAAACCCTCTGAATTTCTTGTAGATACCTCCATTGGTCTTCATAAGGCTGAAACTGTTCATCCACAAAGACCGTTCGCCCTTGATGATAAGCTTCTCCTTGAAAAGGAAGGGCAATCAAATTACCAAATCCACCTTTAGGAAGAACATCCTGATTTGGAAACATGCGATCAAAAGAATCAAAGGACAGTTGCATACTTTCCTGCATTGCCAGTTCTAACAGTTTCTTTCCAAACAAGCGAGCCTCTCGACTCGGAATCGCTTCCTCAAAGAAGAACCAAATATGGAGTCCGTGACCCGAACGAGAAATCTCTAAATGGGCTTCCATCTGGCGTTCCCTGGCTATTCTTCGAATGGTTAAACCAGCTTCTTTCCAATCTCCTTCATCCAAATCAAGTACCAAAAAATAACAGCTATCATCTAAGTGCATAGGAAAGATACCGATAGCTGTCTCCCCACGAAAATGAGATTTCAAAACGGAATCCGTCAATGTCTGGAAACTCCGTTTTTCAGGTGACAACTGCTTCCAACCATAATCATAGGATGGAAAATACTGAATTTTCCCTTGATCATTGATAAAACTCTTAGCATAAACATCAAAACGGCCAGCAAACACGGAGGTAAACAATTGTAATTTTTCTTGCGTCGTCAAGTGACTACTTTGAAGTTGGAACATCTCCTCGAACCGAGAGCGTTCCATAACAAACTGACTCTTGTCTTTAAGACGTTTACACAAGAAAAACTCACTATCCCCATTAAAAGAAGAAAAGACATCAAGTACTTCTACCACAATTCCATCCAAAGACACAAAAACAGCCATAACAATCACCTCCTTGATTCCTATAGGCTGATTATAACAAGAATAGCTGAAATTGTACACGAAAATAAAATCCTAATAGTACTCATTTTGTATGTGGCTAATATTCCGTCTCGCTCCGGAATGTACGAGGTAAATAGAGTTTAAACGAGCAGTCTATAAAATTCAAAAAACGCATATTATCAAGTGACCTAAAACTTTGATGATATACGTTTTCTTGTGAGAATATTTGCTTCATTTTTTCCTAAAATTCAATGTTTACTCAGTATTAGGATTATGAAAAATCGAGGTCTAAATCTAGATACATTTTTTCTGAAGACAAATCATTTTGACCACCGAGCAAGAGATTTTCAAAAAAAGCTGTTAAAAACTCAGGACGTCGCTGTAAAATCTTTGCATTATCTAATACCAAGGCATCACGAAAATACTTGGCATGTTGCTGAAATGGTGTATTATCAATATCAAAACCAAACTCACGAAGATACTGAATCAAAAAGACCGTTACTGTCCGAGTGTTTCCTTCGCGAAATGGATGAATCTGCCAGATTCCTGAAATAAAATGCTGGATTTGTTTAACCACATCCGCCTGAGTTAGTGTCGCATATGCAACTTGTTTTTCCTGATTAAAATCATAATCCAAGGTCATTTGAATCATGGAGTAATCAGAGTACACAACACTTTCACCATTCAAAACAGGTTCATTCTTTGTGATATTGGTCTGACGAAATTGCCCCACCGGAATAGAGGGTTCAAATATATCTTGAAACAACTCCTTATGAATAGCAAGTAAGGTCGCAGGACTAAAGCTAAAGCCTCTTCGAGACAATAGTTCTACAATACGTAGAGAAACCAAGTCTGCCTCTTCCGTACTTGCATCAATAGTATGGTGATAAGCCGTTGCATCCTCATAAACCTGCTCGTAAGTCAGTTCACCCCGGGACTGTTTCTCAGCCAAAGATTCCATATACGCTGATGGCACTAGATTGTCAACTTTCTGCAGACCAAAACCTATCCGCCATAAGTCACGCTTAGCTTCATAAGACAAGTTTGGGTTGTCAATGTTGTAAGTTGGTTGCATAGAAATATCCTTTCAATTGTTTTTCTGTGTCATCGGTAAATGGTGAAATTGGGGTGAACTATAAAAAACATTCATAATAAGTTCTATGAAGAAGTAATAAAAGAGTTATACTCAACATCCCATGCACTCATTTGTAATGCCTTTTGGATGAATGGTTTGATTAAATGAATAATTCTAGCTTGCATACTTATCAAACTCATAGGATACACCACTCTGAACTCGTTGGTTTGTTCAAATCCCCCAACACCTGAGAAGAAACTGCAATGTTGTACTTCTCAGAGCGGTTCGAACTTAGAGGGGTTGTTGTGTAGTGAGCTGGTTTTTAATCAAAGCTATAAAATTTTAGTATTTTAATTTTAACTGACTAAATTATTATTCTCTATAAATTCTATAAATTTTTCAGGGGGATATTTAAAAGATTCAATTCCATAAAAATCTTCTAAAGCCCTAAAATTTTCAACTTTATAAGGTGACTTACCACTTATTTTTGCCTGATGTTGTCTAATTTCATTTAAATGTCTTTTACCTTTTTGTGATTTAACTACAGTAACTGTCACTATTTTTTTATAATCAGTTTTTTGCAATCCATAAAAATTTTCTAGTAGGAACAAACTCGATAATATTTTAGCTCTAACGTTAGCATATGGAATATTTTTTGAATTCTTAAACTCTATTAAATATAATTTACTATTAGCATCTACAGGAAGAAGAGGCAGAATTGTATCTACAGATTGCCATTTATCAAAGCTATGTTTTTTAAAAATAATTTCTGAAATCTTATCAAAATTATAACAAGTATATTTAGAGTTTACCAAATTATAGTTAGAATCAGAATCATATGAGCAGGTTTTAATATCGCTACGACATTCAGAAAATCTAATATTAAAATCATGTAATATAGAGAAAATTATTTTACTCACCATCAAAATCCTCCGCTAGCTCCTCAAGGCGATTTAAAGGAACATACATTTGCTCATAAATCTTATCAATCGAGTCAGTAACATCTTCAATAGAACTATTAGCAAGATAATACTTAACAGAATCATTTGTATCATTTTTTTTGCTAAATATATCAATCGCTTCAACTAAATAAGGACTATGGGAATTGATTAAGATATGTAATCCAAATTCTTTCTGAAGTAATACTATAATTTCAGCAAATTTCAATTGCCATTCTGGATGTAAATGGACTTCTGGTTCATCTAAAATGAGTGTCCCATTTTCTCTAATCACACCATTTTCTAAAAGAGATTTAATTAAATAGAACGTTTTCATACCTGAAGAATAATTGATTATATTAAGTTTTTTTTCATCTTCCTCATCTTCTGAACTATTAACAATATCAGTCTTCAATATATGATTTATTTCATTAAACACCAAATTTAATCTGTCAGTTATCTTAGCTCGTAATGTGTAAGTGTTGTTTCTTTCATCTCTAAGCTGCTCCATTAAATGAGCATTATGATCCAATTTTAAATCAATTTTATTTAAAAATTCATTTAAAAATTTAGTTGAAAATTTATTTAAAAATTTAGTTGAAAATAAATTTTCAACTATTGCAGCAGCATCATCTATGTATACTACATCTGTTTTAAAATTTATCAATTTATCTGCAGTAGCTCTATTTTTGTTAACTTCAACATTTATTTGTTCATCTTTTATTCTTAAAGAAATTAGTCCTGTCAATGGGTCGTATATATTATTTATTTGATTATGAAATTCATCAGTTAAATGAGCAGTTAAAATTTGGTTAAAGATAGATTGGTCTGACTGAGATAGAATTTCTTTTATATTTTCAGATAAAACATTTAGGTCCAAATCCTTAATATTTAATACAAAGTATTTTGAATTTCGTTTATTGAATTCATTAATTGATTCAATGATACTCTTCTTAAGGGATTCATTATTATGTTCACTATAATTTTTATCAAGAAATATCAATAAATTTTTTGAAATGATTTTTGTCAATTCTGTATAAAGGAAACTCGGAACGATTCTTCTAGCAATCCCTATTTCAGAATTATTTTTACGATTCATTTCGATATCAGAGAGATAGTCTTCTAAAAAATCATTAATTGCTTTAGTTCGATCGTTAGAAATTTTTTTTATAACATCATAATTGGCACTAAATATTGAAAATAAAGAACGACTTATTGTACTTTTTCCAGTGCCATTTTGACCTGCAATAACTGAAATTCCATTTATTTCAATTTCTGCATTCTTTACATTACCTATATTTTCTATTGTTAGTTTCATATATATTCTCCTTTCACCATGGAGGCAGTACTATCAGTTTAACACAAACTACATAAAAAAGCAGGTGTGAGGTGTAAATCATCTTCCAAGTATATCTCACTTCACACTACTTCACCAACTTCTTCATATCATCAATACGTGCAACTGTCGCGTCGTATTTGGCTTGGTAGTCGGCTTGTTTGTCGCGTTCTTTTTGGACGACTTCTGGTTTAGCATTGGCGACGAAGCGTTCGTTAGAGAGTTTCTTGCCCACCATATCTAGTTCTTTTTGCCATTTAGCCAGTTCCTTGTCGAGACGAGCCAGTTCTTCTTCGACATTGAGGAGGTCTGCCAGTGGCAAGTAGATTTCTGCTCCTGTGATGATGCTTGACATTGCGAGTTCAGGTGCAGGGATGTTTGATGCAATTTCCAAGTGTTCTGGATTTGTGAAACGTTTGATGTAGTTGACATTGCTGTTAAAGAAGGCTTCCAAGTCACTATCGCTAGTCTTAACAAGGATTGTGATTGGCTTACTTGGTGCTACGTTTACTTCCGCACGCGCATTACGAACGGCACGGATCAAGTCTTTGAGACTTTCCACACCAGTGTGAGCCGCAAGGTCTTCAAAGGCTAGATTAACAGTTGGGTATGCAGCTGTCACGATAGAGCCTTCTGAGATTTGTCCAAAGATTTCCTCTGTCACGAATGGCATGATCGGGTGAAGGAGACGAAGAATCTTATCCAAAGTATAAAGGAGAACAGAACGCGTGATGACTTTCTCTTCTTCGTTGTCACTATAAAGGACTTCCTTGGTCAACTCAACATACCAGTCCGCAAACTCATCCCAGATGAAGTTGTAGAGGATGTGTCCAGCCACACCAAACTCAAACTTGTCAAAGTTGGCAGTTGCTTTTCCGATGGTTTCATTGAGGTTGTGGAGAATCCAGCGATCTGTGACATTTCCAGCTTCCTTGTTGTCAACTTTTTCCACATTGGCAGTTGCTTGCTCAAGGGTCAAGCCTTCATTGTTCATGAGGATGTAGCGAGAGATGTTCCAGATCTTGTTAATGAAGTTCCATGAGGCATCCATTTTCTCGTAAGAGAAGCGGACGTCTTGACCTGGTGCAGAACCGTTTGAAAGGAACCAACGAAGGGCATCGGCACCGTATTTCTCGATGACATCCATTGGGTCAATCCCGTTACCGAGAGACTTAGACATCTTGCGTCCTTGCTCGTCACGAATGAGACCGTGGATAAGCACGTTTTGGAATGGTTGACGGCCTGTGAATTCCAATGACTGGAAGATCATACGAGACACCCAGAAGAAGATGATGTCGTAACCTGTTACCAAGGTTGAAGTTGGGAAGTAACGTTTGAAGTCTGCTGAGTCGACATCAGGCCAGCCCATAGTTGAGAATGGCCAAAGGGCAGAACTGAACCAAGTATCCAAGACGTCTTCGTCCTGAGTCCATCCGTCACCTTCTGGAGCTTCTTCGCCAACGTACATTTCACCCTCAGCATTGTACCAAGCAGGGATTTGGTGACCCCACCAGAGCTGACGAGAGATTACCCAGTCGTGGACATTTTCCATCCATTGGAGGAAGGTATCGTTGAAACGAGGTGGGTAGAATTCAACCTTGTCCTCTGTGTCTTGGTTGGCAATGGCGTTCTTAGCCAAATGGTCCATCTTGACGAACCATTGAGTAGACAAGCGTGGTTCAACCACAACACCAGTACGCTCTGAGTGACCAACACTGTGGACACGTTTTTCAATTTTAACGAGGGCACCGATTTCTTCCAACTTAGCAACGACTGCCTTACGAGCTTCAAAACGGTCCATGCCTGCAAATTCGAAGGCTAAGTCATTCATAGTACCGTCGTCGTTCATAACATTGACTTGTGGCAAGTTGTGACGTTGACCAACCAAGAAGTCGTTTGGATCGTGGGCAGGTGTAATTTTCACGACACCAGTACCAAACTCAGGATCTGCGTGCTCATCACCAACGATTGGGATCAATTTATTAGCGATTGGAAGGACGACGTTTTTACCGATCAAGTCCTTGTAGCGTGGGTCTTCTGGATTGACCGCAACCGCAACGTCCCCAAACATGGTCTCAGGACGAGTGGTCGCAACTTCAAGGGCGCGAGATCCGTCTTCCAGCATGTAGTTCATGTGGTAGAAGGCACCTTCGATATCCTTGTGGATAACTTCAATATCAGAAAGGGCTGTGCGTGCAGCTGGGTCCCAGTTGATGATGAATTCACCACGATAGATCCACCCTTTCTTGTAAAGGTCCACAAAGACCTTACGAACAGCTTTTGACAAACCTTCGTCAAGAGTGAAACGCTCACGAGAGTAGTCTACAGAGAGCCCCATCTTACCCCATTGTTCCTTGATAGTAGTGGCATATTCGTCTTTCCATTTCCAGACCTTGTCGAGGAATTTTTTACGACCTAGGTCATAACGTGTAATGCCTTCTCCACGCAAGCGCTCCTCAACCTTAGCCTGAGTGGCAATCCCAGCGTGATCCATACCTGGAAGCCAAAGGGTATCAAAGCCTTGCATGCGTTTTTGACGGATGATGATATCTTGCAAAGTCGTATCCCAAGCGTGACCAAGGTGAAGTTTCCCAGTTACGTTTGGTGGCGGAATGACGATTGAATAAGGCTTAGCCTTTTGATCTCCTGAAGGCTTGAAAACATCAGCGTCAAGCCATTTTTGGTAACGACCAGCCTCAACCTCGGCTGGATTGTATTTAGGTGAAAGTTCTTTAGACATGTGTGTGTCCTTTCTAGTTAATATCTTTAAATAAAATTAGTATGTAGAAGATATGCCTTGATTCAGCACATCTGATTTTTTCAGTATCTTCTATTAGTAAAAAAGAAACTGTATAAAAATTTTACATTAACTTTCTCTCATTATCTTCAGAATATGTTTATCAAAGTCCGATATAATTTTTTGAGTTCGGTTAAATTTTTCATACTCTTGGATGGCTTTTGAGTCTGCTTGTTTCTTGGAAATGCTTCCTTTTCCTTCTAAGATTTCATATTCATTAAAGGATAGAAAGCGATCAATACTATCTGCCAATCCTCGCATTGTAAACGTATTACGGCGCTCAACTAAACCCTCGATATAATCAAAATAGGCTGTAACAGTTCGCTCTAGTTGTCGAATTTCTTTTTCTTGCAAATAATTTTTGACTACCGTTACATCTGATTTGAGCACTCGTCCATCAGGTGCATGTTTCCAAGTAGTTAATCCCATTTTTTCTTTACTAGCATCAGCTTGCTGATAGATAATTTCTGCAGCCGTACTTCCAGTAATTGCATAATGAAATTTATTTTGCACCATAGCATAGAAGTTTTTAGTAATATCCGAGTTTCGATCATAATCTATGGCACATTCGGCAAAGATATCCGTAATTTGTTGATAGATTCGGCGCTCGCTAGAACGAATAGAGCGAATTCGTTCTAAAAGTTCACGGAAATAATCTTGTCCGAAAACTGTCTGTCCTTGTTTCAAGCGTTCATCATTCAAAACAAAACCTTTGATGATAAATTCTTTCAAGGTCTTGGTTGCCCAAATTCTAAATTGAGTAGCCTTGCTGGAATTTACGCGATAGCCAACTGAAATGATAGCATCCAGATTGTAATATTCAAGTTCACGTCGGACAGTTCTATTTCCCTCTTGTTGAACCTGTGCAAATTTTGCACAAGTTGACACCTTATCCAACTCACCACTATCATAAATGTTTTTTAAGTGCTTTGTAATGACACTTCGTTCAACTCCAAAGAGCTCTGCAAGACCTTTTTGAGTCAACCAAAGATTTTCATCTTGTAAAAGGATATCTAGCTGAACATGGCCATTGGGTGTAGTATACAGGATGAAATTAGAAATTTCATTCAAGACAATTTCACCTCCCCCCTTCCATAAACAATTACTTCTCTTTCTTAAACTTTATGCCGTTTTCTTTCAGCTTTTTAACGGTTACAGGACCAATTCCCTTCAAAGCGAGAACTTCTTTTTCAGTCCATTTTTTGAAATCTGAAGATGTACGAATCCCATTTTCAACAAAGATGCGAACAAGATCCATCCGGATTCCCTTCATTTTTTCCTCGCTCATAAAGGAGTACCAGTCTGTAACCTGGGATAGATTTCTTAACACACTGGAATGATTCGAAAATACTGGTTTACGACGGAATTTCTTGGCTTCTTTTGTTAAAAATTCTGTTAAGATAATATTTTCTTGTAAATAGTCAAGCAGAGGATACAAACTAGCTTGTAGCGATTCAACTGAATTTGGACAATAGCATTCTTGTTCTTCAATGTCTAAAATATTGAATTGCCAGTCTTTCTCTATGAAGAATTCAACAGCTTCATCATTGATTTCCACTAATTTTGCAAATAGCTGACTGGCTTCCTCAATTTTTCCTTGAGAAAAAGCAGAGATGATGGCATGAATAAGGATGGTATCATCCCGCTTTCCTTTATTTAATTCTTCACAATAGAAACGTTCAACCTTTAATTCCTGACCAGTAATATGATACAAGGAAAGCATACAGAAGACAAAATTAGGAGGAAAACGTTCTGGTCGCTTACTTAAGTATAAGTTAACCAAGTCCAAAGCCTTAAAGTAAAATTTTTCTGTCATATAATATTCAATCAGAAACATCAGAGCAGACAGGATAGGGCGAGCTTCAAAATAATTCCAACTATTGTATCCGTTCATTTTCCATTTTTCTAAAACTAGAACTTCAAAATCCAGTACTTTTTTAAAGGTTGGTAAATCAAAATCTTTAACTTCTGATAAGAATAAGTGAAAATCAGCCGCAAAATAATCTGGATTGATCTTTAAAACTTGCTTTAACAGTTTATTTCGCTTTTGTGTATTTGGAGTATGCATAGCTTCTCTAAATAAAGCGTGATCCTGATTCCAATCAAAAGTCCTATTTTTTAGTTGGTAATTGATTAGCTGGACATCTGGATACTCTCCATGTTCATCAGCATATTGCATCACTGCTGTATGTAGTTCATCGAAATTTTGAATGGTACGACGTTCTACAAAAGTTGGTTTTTTAGCCATTATTTCTGTCCAAGCAGCCTCTTCTTCAGAAATAATTTTGATATCCAACTTTTGCTGGCGTTTTAATTCTTTTTTTCTATTTTTCTTTTTAGCCATCTATTTTCTCCTCTAACTCATTCTTCAATAGACCCGACTCAACTGGCTTAGATATCCTTTGGGACTCAGCTACAGGCTTGAATGGGAAATCTCAGTTTCTTTGTGATTCGTTTACTTTGAAAGTTATCCCCCAAGCGTGACTAAGGTAGAGTTTTTTCCAGTTACATTTGGTGGTGGGAATCACGATTGAATAAGGCTTAGCCTTTTGATCTCCTGCCGGCTTGAAAACATCCGTATCAAGGCATTTTTGTAACGACCAGCCTAAACATAGGATGGAGTGTATTTAGGTGAAAGTTGATTAGACATTATTTTTTCTCCTTTTATGAATATTTCTTTTATATCTACGATTTATTAATACACTGTGCATGTTGTCACGATACACGTAATATCCATTATGGGTGTTTAAATAGAAATACTGTAATAACCAAATTATAGCCTTCCCAATAACTAATGATAATATGAAACAAACGAAAATAATTATAGTTGAGGCAAATAATTCAGACATCCAATCAGCTGCGGGAGTTATAAATTCGACCAATTTCATCTTAATCTTTAAACCCCAAATAATTTCGGTTAACTTTGGAATAATACTCAACATTAATAGAGTAAGAAAACTATATAGTTGAGTTCGATAGAGGTGTCTATCCATTTTCTCAGTTCTTATTGGTTTTTTCTTATATTTTTTTGTATCAAATTGAGAATTTATTTCTCCAATTAGACTAGGAATTAATATTGGCAAAAACCAGGTTAAAGCATTTATTAATTCATTTTCAACTTGATTAAATATTGCTAACAACAATATACAGATTGTTCCAGTTAGCCATGATGCTATTACTTCTTTGGTATCTTTTGCACCATGTCTAATTAGATTATGAATTCTCCACCAGAATATTAAATAAAGCGCAATAAATGAATTAAATATAAAAATGTCAGTTATTAAATCGGAATGAAAATCAATAGCTTTAGAAATAAAGTAATAAATATAGATATAATACCATAAAAACGAAATAATAAGCATCGTGGCATATACATTCCACAGTGTCTTTCCCTTTACGATATCTATTTTATTAACTTTTTGAAATATCTTGATTGATCCTGCAGTTTTTATAACAGATAATACAAATGGTAATATTAAAAGTATTACAATGATAATCCAGTTATTTATGTGATTTTTACTTATGCCATAATTAATAAAAAAATATTGAGATAAGTTGATTAAAGTTGATTCAACTAGATTTAGGTTATAAAGAATGTAAGTCAAGATTCCGCAAAATATTCCATCCCATGCGTTCATAAAAGCTAAAGATTTAGTACTTTTAGTAAGAAAAACTCTAAACTTATTAAATCGATTTTTATAGTTAAACACATATATTAGTATCAAGGCAAATTGTAAAATTATAACTAATTTAAAATCGGTAAGACAGAATACAATTAGAGATATTATTGGAAAATACGTTAGCGCATACATAAGTATTTTCCAAGTTTGAGCAAAAAGATTCTTCAATCTATTGTCAGTATTAAAATAATACATTAATTTCAATCTTTGCCTCCTAAATCTAATCTAAAGGTTGGTAAATCAAAATCTTCAACCTCTGATAAGAATGGGTGAAAATCAGCAGCAAAATAATCTGGATTGATCTTTAAAACTTGTTTTAACAGTTCATTTCGCTTCTGTGTATTTGGAGTATGCATAGCTTCTCTAAATAAAGCATGATCCTGATTCTAATCAAAAATCCTATTTTTCAGTTGGTAATTGATTAGCTGAACATCTGGATACTCTCCATGTTCATCAGCATATTGCATCACTGTTGTATGTAGTTCATCGAAATTTTGAATGGTCCGACGTTCTACAAAAGTTGGTTTTTTAGCCAGTAGTTCTGTCCAGACAACCTCTTCTTCAGAAACGACTTTGATATCCAACTTTTGCTGGCGGTTTAATTCTTTTTTCTATTTTTCTTTTTAGCCATCTATTTTCTCCTCTAACTCATTCTTCAATAAATCAAACTCTACCTCTGCTGTATTGGATATTCTTACGACCTCGGATACAGGCTTAAATGGGAAATCCCAGTTTCTTTGTGATTCGTTTACTTTGAAGGGTGTACTCCAAGCGCGATTAAGGTAGAGTTTTCCAGTTACATTTGGTGGTAGGAATCACGAACGAAAAAGATTGAGACTTTTGAACTTCTTGAGTCTTGAGAACGTCTTCATGAAGTTGTTTAGATATGTGTGTGTCCTTTCTCTATTGTATTCATTTTATTTTGAATTTGCTTAGCAGCTTCTTCTGCAGACAAATTCGTATTATTTATTTTAAAGTAGTGGTGCAACTCATTCGGTTGATATTGGGAATTTAATTGAAGTGTTTCAGCGGTCTCTAAAATTTCTCTTTCAGATACCTCAATATGCCGTTTTAAGGGTTTGTGCTTTAATCGATTCTCCGTTCGATTTCGACGTATGCACTCTTCAAGACTTGTTTCCAACTCAACAAAAAGAATCTCTTGATGATAATCATCCAACAAATTCTGAATTTGCTTTAAATACATCAGCTGATACTGATTTGAAAAATCAATTACATCTGTTAAAATTACTGATCGCTGATTTCTTGCACTTGCTCCAAGGAATGAAAAAGTGATTCCACGAACAAATTCCCACATTTCCTCTGTATAGTCCTGATAGATTTCTAGTGCAAAATCAATGGCTTGATGGTTATAAAATAGGGTAGCATCCGTCAGTCGAGATAATTCTTGACCAATGGTCATTTTTCCTGATGCTGGAGCACCAATGATGAAAAGATGCATCAAATCACCTCCCACTCGCTCTTCAGCAAGCCATATATCAGACTGTCACAGCGGTTTCCTTGAACATCCTTTCGGTCTCTTATGCGAGCTTCGAGGGTAAAGCCAAGCTTTTCCGCGACTCGTTTACTTTGAAGGTTATATCCAAAGCAAGTTAGTTCAATCTTGTGAAGACCCAAATCTTTAAAGGCTAAGTCAATCAAGGCAAGCGCTGCTTCTGGCACATAACCTCGCCCCCAATAGTCTGGGTGTAAGGTATAACCGATTTCCAGCACATCATCTTCATGGCGATGGTTGAAATCGACAGAGCCAACGATCTTATCCGTTCCTTTGACGACAATCCCGTAGCCTGCTGGGAGATTTTCCTTTTGATTACGCTCCGGAAGAATGTGCTCCAGATAATAAATCTCATCTTCCAAGGTCTTGACTGGAGGAAAACCTGCTGGATAGGCGACCTCTGGCAAACTAGCGTAGGTATGGATATCCTCAGCATCTGCCACTGTACGAACTCGTAGGACGAGTCGTTCGGTTTCTAATCGTTCTGGTAATTCAGCTCTTGACATCCTTCATCCTCGCTTTCTTAATGAAGCTCCCCATAGGGTCTACTCGGTCATCTAAATAGCGATAAACGCGCTGGTGGCCATCCCCATAAAGTAAGTAGGTGCAAAACGGTCATTTCTAAAATGTCCCTTTTCATCCAAAAGTTCTGGGTCAACAAATCGCTCAACAATCTTAGCGAAAATATGACAAATTCCCTCTTCCTCATCAATCCTATCTACCTGACATTCTAACACGACTGGACAAACCTCTAAAATCGGTGCCTGAGTCCGTTCAGAAATCTCGTAGTCTAGCCCCAGGTGTTTCAATTTCTCTCTATGACTGATAAAACCAGCCTGCTCCATCTCGAGCATGAGATTTTCATCAGGAATATTCACAGTAAACTTCTGGTAATGCTTGATTTGCTCAGCCGCATTTTCCTCAGCTCCGACACCAATGGCTAGCCAATCTCCCAAGCTATAAGAGGAGCTACAGGTCGTAATATTGTGTCCAAAATTCTGATCCTGATACCCCAAAATGAAGATAGGAAAACCATAATAGAGTTTACTTGTTTTAAAAGATTGCTTCATAACAAGCTCCTTTGACTAAGACGCAAAAGAAAATCCCTGCCATCTACATGACAGGGACGAATGTGTTTATCCGCGGTACCACCCAATTTCGGGCCAAGCCCGCATCTTTAGTCTTTAAAATAAAAAGACAGAAATATTTCATTTTTTCAGTCATTAGCAACCAGTTTTGACACATTTGTGGACTTCTCAGCGCCGCCACTTTCTGTAAAATGTGGGATTCAAAACACCTCTAATGGCTCTATTGTAGCAAGTTTTTCTCGGAAATGCAAGACTAAAGAAAAATTACTTGAACTTGATGCCATTTTCTTTCAATTTCTTGATGGTAGCTGGGCCGATTCCTTTCAAGGCAAGGAGTTCTTTTTCAGTCCAGTTTTTGAAATCTGAAGCAGACTTGATTCCTTCATCATAGAAAGTCTTGGCACGATCAAGTGGAAGTCCACCCAAATTTGCTGCAAAATCTTCTACAGAATTAACTACTTTTTGAGCTTGCTCTTTGGTAGCTTCTACTGCTTGTTCAACTTTTTTAGAAACAGCCTTACCAGCTGCGCTTGCTGACTGTTCTGCACGCTTCACGACTTTTTTTGTCTCATCTACAACCTTAGTCACAGTACTTGAAAAGGCACCTGCGCGACGGAGGCCATTTCGCAATTGTTTTTTACGATTGAGTTTCTTTGACATGATAAAATCCTTTCAATAAAAAATCCCTGCTCTGACAAGGATTTAACATAAACATTCTATCAAGATTTTAGTGAAAAATCAAGAATCTTTCTCGTTTAATAATTTCGCTCACCAAACAAGCCTTCTGGCAAATCATGGAATCCCTTGCCTACTTTGAAGTTTTCAAACTTACCAAGCAAGAACAGATAAGCATCCAAGCGACTCTCGTAGCGAATCATGGCATCTTTGGCACGCTCGTCCTGGTCTTCTTCGTAAACTTTTTGGCTTTCCTTGTGCGCCATGTCGTTAATCATGATTTGGGTATTGACCCAAGCTTCAAATTCCTTCATAAATTCTTGTTCGTAACTCATTTTTTCTCCTTATTCTAATCCACGGAAATAGTCCGTATCAATCTCACGGTAGGGATGGATATCCTGAACGTATTCCAGTACACCTTGGAATTCTCCGTTTTCATCGTGTACTGCAGCATAGGTGATGTGGACAAACTTACCTCGCGACTCAGACTTAATCCACATTTCATACTTGTCCTTGGTTCCCTCACGAAGCCCCTTCATGATGGTTTTGACCTTGTCCAAGTACTTAGGTGGATGACAGAGTTCGACATTGCGCCCAACTTGGGACGGTGTTCGTTTGAAAATCATCTCATCAGCTGGCGTATTGTCATTGTAATACTGGAAAATATCGTCTTTATTGACAAAGGTAATTTCCATGGGGAGGTGATTGAGGATGAGATTAGCCTGCTCGACTGAAAGATAGCCATTACCAAAAGACTGCTGACTATGGCGGTCCAGCACTGCTTCCTTTTCCTTAGGGGTAAAGGTAATGGTAAACTGTCCTTCTGGCGTATCAATAACCTGCTGAACTTGACCCTCTGCCGTATCTAGCTGTACAGGCTCCTCTTCACTCTTTTCCTCAACAAAACTCTGGCGTTCTGGCACCCATTTCTCAGACGGACGGATAATAGCATAGCCATAGGCATCGCTCTCCTCCGCAATCTGAAGCCAGTCATCCTGAGTAAAGGACTCAAGGAGAATCATGAGAAGGATAGATTCTTCCTTGAAAATCATACTTTCAAACTCTGTCGCAAAAGCTTCAAAAGCTTCTTTTACGCTGCTAATTGACACTTCTGGTAGTGACTTGGCTGTCGCTAAAGCTGTTTGAAAGAGTTCCCTGATCTGATCATCCACTCCCCACATAACTTTTGGAGGTGAATCGTGTCCATAGCGCTCCATGATGGGGAAGAAGAGCTCTTCCTTACGTTGGTAATGGATGTCAAATTGCCCCAAAAGACCCATCTGACGCACCAAGCCCTTGCGCATCTCCGCCAGCATTTCTTCATCTTCCATAGACTCATAGGTATCCAACAATCTCCGAATACGAATCAAGGCCGCACGGAGGGCTAGATTTTCTTCTTTGAAAATCCGAACTGGGTGACCTGGGTGCTCGGTATCTGCAACTTCGACATCCTTAACAGCATTTTTAAAAAGATTGGCATGAACATCACAGAGTTCCATGACATCTTCAAAGGTGACACCTGAGTCTGAGTTCATCAGCTCGTGCTCCATAAGGGAAATCTCGATGGCTGAAACACCTGTAAAGGTCGCATCAAAGCGCTCCTGAACCGACTCAGGAGAGGAGCCATTATGCAATTCTAACAAAATATCCCGCAGGACATGAATTCGTTCATCTGCCATTAGTCTAACCCAATCACTTCGTAACCGTTTGCTTCCAGCGTGCGGACAATCTTGTCCATAGGAGTTCCTTCAAGCTTAGAACCTTGTTTGAGCGATACTTTACGACCAACTGTGTTGCGCATTAAGGGATTGGCAAGGGGTTTAAAACCCAACTCCACTAGAATTTCCAAGACTTCTGGATGCTTGTCCACCACTTCTGCAACGGGAATTGACACATCGATGATATTGTCCATGACGACCTCCTTTGTATGTTCTAATACTCAATGAAAATCAAAGAGCAAACTAGGAAGCTAGCCGCAGGTTGCTCAAAACAGTGTTTTGAGGTTGTGGATAGAACTGACGAAGTCAGATCAAAATACTGTTTTGAGGTTGCAGATGGACGCTGACCTGGTTTGAAGAGATTTTCGAAGAGTATAAAATGATTTTACTGCTTATATAGTCATTTAGTTTTTAAAAAGCGTTCCAACCATTCAAAAATAGTTGGGACTTCCCTTAATAAATCTGTTACTTTCTTTTTCAAGATAGCCCAAGCTTGCTCAATAGGATTCAAATCTGGTGAATAAGGCGGTAGAGGTAAGAAAAAGTGTTTATCTTGGATGCAGAGTTCATCCAAAATGTTCTTGGGATCAAAACTAGCATTGTCCACGATAATAACATGAGGTGTCTTC
>NZ_VMLM01000019.1:0-7583 GCF_013276695.1 Streptococcus sp. 4155 | reverse complement strand
TTTGAAAACAATTGAGTATAAAGTAAAATAGATTGCAAGAATGTTGCTTGAATCATTACAAGACAGAAACTTCCCATCTTCCATTCAAATTGATACTCAATGAAAATCAAAGAGTAAACTAGAAAGCTAGTCGCAGGTTGCTCAAAGCACAGCTTTGAGGTTTCAGATAAAACTGACGTGGTTTGAAGAGATTTTCGAAGAGTATGACAAATAAAAAACGAACAAGACCTACTTCCTATCACGAAAGCTAGATCTCATTCGTCAAAATGATATTACCAAGTCTGGTTTATCCATTCATTGAAACGTGAACATGGTCATAGTGGTTTTCTGTCACACTACCGCGGTCTGGCATTGGATTCCAAGTGTTAGCTGGCCCATATTTGCTATCGAATGGAGCATAGAAACGTTGTTTCCAGATGATGTAACTAATGCCGCGGCTGGCCATATTTTGAATAGCGTATTCCGCAATCTTATCCCCTAGTTCTGAGCTTTCTGGTACAATAAAGTCAATAGCCAAACCTTTTCCGTGATCTCCACTGTCTCCTGGACGGTAACCACTAAAGAATGTGATGCCAAACAAGTTGGCAATTTCTTCTTTAAAGGCAGCCGTTTGTGGTTGAAGGCCTGCATTTTCAGATTTCGCTACTGCAAGTCCAGCATAATCAGGCGCAGCTGGAGCTGTGTAAGTTGTTGAAACTATCTTCGTCTCTTCTGGTTGATAAGTAGAAACTGTTGGTGTAGCTCCATTTGATGATGCTACTTCTTTTGCTTCTGAACTTGTTGCAGTTGTTTCAGGAGCTTTTTCTTCTACTGGTGTTGTAGTTGCTTCTACTGCTGATTCAGCTTGAGTGCTTGCTTGAGTTTCATCTTTCTCAGCTGGAGTCATTGCCTGAGGAGCTGCTTCTGCAACTGCACTACTTGTTTCGGCTGTTTGCTCCTCTGGGACAGAAGTTCCTGTAGATGGTGTCACTTCTTCTGTAGCAGTCACTGTCTCTGTAACTTCTGAATTTGATGAGACTTCTTTTGGCGCTTCTGCAATTGGTTGAGAAAGATCTGCAACTTGAACAGTTTGATCATCTACAGTCACTTGATTGGTTGTCAAATCTGCTGTCGCAGTTGTCACTTCTTCATTAGAGTCTGCTTGGGGTGTTTGGATTTCAACTTCCGTTACTTCTTCTACTTCATTGACAGTCGTTGTCAAAACAGTTTCTGGGAAAATCAAGTCCATATTAGTGATTTTATTCAAATTCGCAAGAACTGTGACATCTACACCCAAGGCTTCTGCAATTGTGCTCAAGGTATCACCATACTGTACTGTATAACTTGTTTTGTTGTCCGTTTTAGTCAAATCATTTTGGATTTGCTCAACACTACGTGCAGTCCAAAGAACTTCTTCTGCTTGAGTTGCCAATACTGGGGCAAATGACAAGGCTACTGTTGAAGCTAATAATATTCTTTTCTTCATTCTTTCCTATTCCTTTCAAATGAATACCTGTCTATCATAACACAAAAAGAGCAGAAAAAAAGCCCTCTCGGGCCTATTTAACAGAACTGTCTGTTCCTTGTAACAAACTCGGTTACTTGAAACAGTTTGTTAGGTCTCTGTCACAAAACTGACACAATCTTATCGTTCCCAATCCCCAAAAATGTAAGGAATATCTGCTAACCCTTGAATCCTGTGATTTCCTTCATAAGTCGACTCTAAAAAGTTGATACTTTGAATCCCACTATTCTGGGCAAATTCCACATCCAGAGTCCGATCCCCTATATAATAAGTAGTATCATGATTCAACTGATACTTGTCTATCAGATAGTTAGCCGCTTCTGGACTAGGTTTACGCGCAAAGCCATTCTGACTGGTTAAAATCTCTGTAAAATAAGATTCCAAACCCAAGTCTCTGAGAATGGTAAAAGCATTGTCCCCCTTATGAGTGTAAACAAACTGCTGAATTCCTGATTCGTCTGCCCAAGCTAGCACATCACGCGCACCTGGCATCAAAACTACTTGAGTATTCTTCTCAGCCAAACTCTGGGCACGCACCTGATTTAGCACTTCCACATCCAGATTTCTATCTTCTGCCACCCGTACAAGCAAATCTTGCACCGAATACTTGAGGATAAACTCTCTCACCTGCTCCTTATCATAAGGAATAGCAAACTGAGCAAAAGTTTCCTCAATTCCTGACAAAATCGCTTCGTAAGAGTCCAATAAAGTCCCGTCTAAATCCCAAATAAAAGCTGTTTTTTGCATTTCCTATCCTTTCAAGCTCATATAGCGCTGGTAACGATAGCGTAGAAATAACCAGCGAAAACCATTATCCAAGAGAGTCCCTGCCCAAATACCAGACAAGCCCCAACCAAAAACAATCCCCATCAGATACCCTGTTCCAATGCGGATACACCACATTCCTATACTTGTCGCATAGAAGGGAAGCCGAGCATTGCCCAAACCCTGCCAGACTGCTGTATAGATGACTGTTCCTATCGTCATAGGGATTCCAAGTAGTGAAAAAAGTGTCACTAGAACACTAGCCTCCACCGCTAGAGAATTAGTTGTATAGAGATGAGTTAGTGGTATACCCAAAGCATAGATACTGAAGGTCAAGGGCAACATGAGGACCAGAGAGAGCCAAAAGGTTTGCTTGCTCAAACTAGCGACTCTTTTCCAATCATCTTCTCCAACCGCTCGAGCCACTTGCATGACTGTTGCTGTAGCCACACCAAAGGCAGGCATATAGTTAAACTGGGTCAAAACTTCCCCGACTGCATTTCCAGCCACTGCCTCTGTCCCGAAAGACACAACCAAGGCAATGATTACTACATCTCCAGCCCGCATCATAAGTCGCTCTCCAGCTGCTGGTATTGCCAAAGTCAGTAAGTCTTTATCCAGTCCAAAAGTTGGCCTCGCATAAGGAAGTTTTAATTGTAACCACAAAATCACAAGACCGACCAAACGAGACAGAATAGTCCCCCAAGCAACACCAGCTATTCCCATATCTAGAACAAAAATAGCTAGACTGGAAAAGAGAATATTCAAGGCATTGGATAAAAAACTAACATAGAGGGGCAGACGTGGATTATGCGTTGCACGAATCAAGGCTCCCAGACTAGTCATCAACCCCAAGAGCACAATCGACCCTCCTACCAAAGATAGGTAGAGTCCACCACTCTCAGCTACATCTCTCTCCGTCCCCAAAAGTCCTATCATCTCTTTCCCAGCGAAGATGGACAAAGCTCCTAAAAGGAAACTTAATAGTAAGGTAATCTTCAAGGCCTCAGTCACATGATAGGCTAGCTTAGACTGATCCTTCTGCCCCAAACTTTTTGAAATAACACTGGAAATAGCAGCTCCCAGAGCGATGAAAATCGCCTGATAAATCGTAATAATATTACCAGCTACTGATACACCCGAAATAGCTATCAAGCCCAAGTGGGCTACCAGATAACTGTCCACCATCCCCATGAGCATCTGCAAAAAGTTTTCGCCCATAGCTGGCAAGGCAATATTAAGAATGTCTTTATTTTTCTTAAACAATCCTTCCTCCTGATGAAAAGAAACTCAGTTGGTTTCCCAACCGAGTTTACTCCCTCTGTCTTAAAGTCCTAGATAAGCCTCAACCGCTGCTTGCATATCAGTAGCTGCCACTGTTGTCTTGTGACGAACAGGAGCTGTTTCAAGGCCATCAACTGCTGGTGGCACTGCAACGCCTGAGATTTCATGTAATTGAGCCAAGGCTTCAAAGTCAGTCAAGCCAACTTTCCCAGTTACAGCTTCTACTGCAACCACTGGGAACTTGTATGGACTAGCTGTTGATGCAATCACTGTCTTAGTCGCATCGCCAGTAGCAGCTTGGTATTTCTTATAAACTGCTGAGGCAACCGCTGTATGTGGATCCTCGATATAAGAATCTGACTCATAAACACGTTTGATTTCTGCCGCTGTTTCTTCCTCAGTTGCATATTCAGCCGCAAAGAGGTGCAGAATCTCAGCATCAAAGTCTGTCAACTCATATTGTCCTTGCTTGTTCAAGGCATTCATGAGTTCAGCTGTTTTAACCGCATCATTCCCCAAAAGATGGAAAATCAAACGCTCTAAGTTTGAAGATACCAAAATATCCATAGATGGACTAGTTGTTACCTTAAACTCACGTTTCTTATCGTAAACACGTGTCTTGAAAAAGTCTGTCAAAACATTGTTGTCATTTGAAGCACAGATCAATTTGCCAACTGGGAGACCAATTTGCTTAGCATAAAAGGCAGCCAAGATATTTCCAAAGTTTCCTGTTGGTACTGTGAAGTTGACCTTATCACCAGCCACAATCTCACCAGTCTTAACCAACTGAGCATAGGCATAAACATAATAAACAATCTGTGGCACCAGACGACCAATGTTCATAGAGTTTGCAGATGAAAATTGCAACTTGTTGGCCGCTAATCTTTCACGAAGAGCCCCATCGTTAAACATATGCTTCACATTTGTTTGGGCATCATCAAAGTTACCATCTATTGCGATAACATGAGTATTACCACCAGTCTGAGTGGTCATTTGCAACTCTTGTACCTTGCTGACACCATCCTTTGGATAAAAGACAATAATCTCAGTACCAGGCACATCCGCAAACCCCGCCATAGCAGCTTTCCCCGTGTCACCAGATGTCGCTGTTAAGATGACAATCTTGTTCACCAAACCATGCTTCTTAGCAGCTGTTGTCATAAAGTATGGCAAAATAGACAAGGCCATATCCTTAAAGGCAATCGTTGAACCATGGAACAGTTCCAAATTGTATTGACCGTCTAATTTCACCAAAGGCGCTATAGCTGGAGTATCAAATTTACTATCGTAGGCATTGTTGATACAGTAGTCCAACTCTTCAGCTGTAAAGTCATCTAAAAATGCTGACAAAACAATCTTAGCAACTTCCTGATAAGAAGCAGCTTTCAATTTGTCAAAGTCCAAATCTACCTTTGGATAAGTAACCGGTGTAAACAAACCGCCGTCCGTCGCCAAACCTTGCAAAATAGCTTGGCTAGCAGTTACTGTATTGTTGGCATCACGCGTTGATTGATAAACTAATGTCATTACTCTCTATCCTTTATCTATAGTCTCTTCCATTATATCATGATTTTTCAGAAAATTCTCCCTTTAGTAAGAGAAATTATAGGCTCAATTCTTCTTTCAAAGGCTGTAGGTAGGTCATTTCTTTCTTATTTCTCATCTTCAGTCCTTCCTCGGCTAGCAGGAGTAAGTCTTTGGAAAATCCAATAATCGCAGTTTCTTCCTGATCTGTAAGCTTTTTCTTAGAAAATTGTCGTCTTAAAAATTTATAATTTCGCCCAAATTCTTTAAAGAAAGGTGCTGTTTCTAAGTAAGCTTCTAACTTATCTAAATTAACTAATAATCCCAAGTGAAAGGCAGCAGAAGCGAAGGTTTTATCTAGAGGCTGAGTACACACACTACGAAACTCAACTGTTCCTCGAGTCGTTAAGTCTTGGTACTGGTAACTACGATGAGTTTCAAAATCCTTCTCTTGAGGGTAAATAAGAATCTCATCCCCATTAAGAGCATATGCTTGGATTTCAGATGTAGCCAAATAGTCCCTAGCCTGAATGGGATAAAAATAATAGGTTTGTCCATCACGTTCCGCAGTAAAAATCGCAGAATGATCGAGATAGTCAAAAAAATCATCTTCATCATCAAAAAGTCTAGTATTAACCCCAACATTCTCTGGATAGATGCCATGCATCGATTCTTCCCAGAAGATGTCCCTTGAAATTTTTGTATCCCAATCCGCACCTGTAAACTCAGAATTGGCAAATACATAAGCCTTAGCCGCTTCAATTTGAGTAAAAGCATTAATCACCCGCAAGTAGTTGGTTTTTGAAATATCCAGCTGAACCTGGCTCCCACAGATAAAAGTACCATATTCAGGGAAATGATGTAAATCTGATTTAATAATATTTCTACTCAAATTCAAATAATCCATCAACATCTGATAGCGTGGATAAGCCACTGGACAGTTCTCATTCTTATCCCAGTTAGGATGAATGCCACAGCCAACAATAGCATGATTTGATTCACTTAATTTTCTCTGAATTACATTCATATAATTATTAAAACGATTCTCTACCTCTTGAATCTCTTTAACCTTACCAAACGCAAATTCAATCGTAGTATAGGAAACTTCAAACAAAATAGCATCCTGACTTATCGGATCTACTAACTGGATCAGATTGCCAAAATCATCTACCTTTGCTACGGTGAGATCCAAAGTAGAAACTAAATAATGAAATAGATCCTTTATAACTTCAACATCTGTAGCATCCCCTTCTAAACTTGCAACAGGATACTCCAACTCAATTCCGACAAACAATTCAGGATTTTCTTTAATATTTTTCAAATACCGATGTTTTAATAAATCGATAGAACAAGACATACTCCCCTACACTTTCTTAATCTAAATAAAATTTGAATAACTACTATTATACCAAAAATAATACAAAAAAGGAACGAAGATTAACTACGTTCCTAACGCTATACTATACCGGCGGCCGGGGTCGAACCGGCACGTCCTTGCGGACACTGGATTTTGAGTCCAGCGCGTCTGCCAATTCCGCCACGCCGGCAAATAGTAACTGGGGTAGCTGGATTCGAACCAACGCATGAGGGAGTCAAAGTCCCTTGCCTTACCGCTTGGCTATACCCCAATAATATAAAATAGGCGAGTGATGGGGATCGAACCCACGCATGCCAGAGCCACAATCTGGTGTGTTAACCACTTCACCACACCCGCCATAATTCTATTAACACGGGCAGTAGGAATTGAACCCACACTGAAGGTTTTGGAGACCTTAGTTCTACCTTTAAACTATGCCCGTAAAATGGAAGGGGAGGGATTCGAACCCCCGAACCCGAAGGAGCGGATTTACAGTCCGCCGCGTTTAGCCTCTTCGCTACCCTTCCAAAATATATAAATGGCGCGAGACGGAATCGAACCGCCGACACATGGAGCTTCAATCCATTGCTCTACCAACTGAGCTACCGAGCCTTATTGCGGGAGCAGGATTTGAACCTACGACCTTCGGGTTATGAGCCCGACGAGCTACCGAGCTGCTCCATCCCGCGTTAATATAAAAGGAGGATGTGGGATTCGAACCCACGCACGCTTTTACACGCCTGACGGTTTTCAAGACCGTTCCCTTCAGCCGGACTTGGGTAATCCTCCAAAATAGTTTATACGGGAACAAACCCGTGTCCTCTTAGTGAAAAGATAATGTTTCAATTCTCTAGTAATGGACTAAACACTATGGGCACGAGTGGACTCGAACCACCGACCTCACGCTTATCAGGCGTGCGCTCTAACCACCTGAGCTACGCGCCCAAGTTAAAACTTGGTACAAAGAACAAAGTTCAAAGCGGGTGACGAGAATCGAACTCGCGACAACAGCTTGGAAGGCTGTAGTTTTACCACTAAACTACACCCGCTAAAATGGGAGTTAACGGGATCGAACCGCTGACCCTCTGCTTGTAAGGCAGATGCTCTCCCAGCTGAGCTAAACTCCCTAGAGCTAAGCGACTTCCCTAT
>NZ_VMLM01000018.1:30452-42810 GCF_013276695.1 Streptococcus sp. 4155 | reverse complement strand
CCGATTTTGTAGTATAATAGTACGGTGTGAAAAAATCTGAAAAATGAGAAAGGATAAGGGATATGAAACAAGTTTTTCTCTCTACAACAACTGAATTTAAAGAGATCGATACGCTTGAACCGGGTACTTGGATCAATCTCGTCAATCCGACTCAAAATGAATCACTGGAAATCGCTAACGCCTTCGATATTGATATTGCGGACCTTCGAGCACCGCTCGATGCGGAAGAAATGTCTCGTATTACCATTGAAGACGAGTACACCCTGATTATCGTTGACGTGCCGGTCACAGAGGAAAGAAATAACCGCACCTACTACGTCACCATCCCGCTTGGTATTATCATCACCGAGGAAACCATTATCACTACTTGTTTGGAACCATTACCAGTCCTCGATGTCTTTATCAACCGTCGATTGCGTAATTTCTATACTTTTATGCGTTCGCGTTTTATCTTCCAGATTCTTTATCGCAATGCAGAGCTTTACCTAACAGCCCTTCGTTCGATTGACCGCAAGAGTGAACAAATCGAAAGTCAACTGCATCAATCAACTCGTAATGAAGAATTGATTGAACTCATGGAATTAGAAAAAACCATCGTCTATTTCAAGGCCTCCCTCAAAACAAATGAGCGTGTGATTAAGAAATTGACCAGTTCAACCAGCAATATCAAGAAATACCTTGAGGACGAAGACCTGCTTGAAGACACCCTGATTGAAACCCAACAGGCCATCGAGATGGCAGACATTTATGGAAACGTCTTGCATTCTATGACAGAGACCTTCGCCTCTATCATTTCTAACAACCAGAACAACATCATGAAAACCTTGGCTCTTGTGACCATCGTCATGTCCATCCCAACCATGGTCTTTTCTGCCTACGGGATGAACTTTAAGGATAATGAAATCCCCCTAAACGGAGAGCCAAATGCCTTCTGGTTAATCGTCTTTATCGCCTTTGCTATGAGTGTCTCGCTCACTCTCTATCTCATCCATAAAAAATGGTTCTAAGAGGAGTTCCTATGTCTCAGATTGATCTACAAAAATTAACTAAGAAAAACCAAGAGTTTGTCCACATTGCTACCCAACAATTCATCAAAGATGGGAAAACAGACGCTGAAATCCAGACTATTTTTGAGGAAGTCATTCCCCAAATCCTTGAGGAGCAATCTAAAGGTACAACTGCCCGTTCCCTATACGGCGCACCAACTCATTGGGCTCATAGCTTCACTGTCAAAGAGCAGTACGAAAAAGAGCATCCAAAAGAAAATGATGATCCAAAACTCATGATTATGGACTCAGCTCTTTTCATCACTAGCCTCTTTGCCCTTGTCAGCGCCCTCACAACCTTCTTTGCGGCAGATCAAGCTTTCGGCTATGGATTGATTACTCTTCTATTAGTTGGACTGGTTGGTGGATTTGCCTTCTACTTGATGTACTACTTTGTTTACCAATACTATGGACCAGATATGGATCGCAGTCAACGTCCACCTTTCTGGAAATCTGTACTAGTTATCCTAGCTTCTATGTTCCTTTGGTTGCTTGTCTTCTTTGCAACAAGCTTCCTACCAGCTAGCCTTAACCCAGTACTGGATCCATTGCCACTAGCTATTATTGGAGCAGCCCTCCTAGCCCTTCGCTTCTATCTCAAGAAACGCTTGAATATCCGTAGTGCAAGTGCAGGACCAACACGCTATCAAGAATAAGAAAACGATAAAAGCAACTGCAGGTGCGGTTGCTTTTTCACTTACTTTTTTGATTTTAAAGTATTCTTCTGACATCCACATAGCTCCATCTAATCTTTTGTGATAAAATAGGCTCATACTCAATGAAAATCAAAGAGCAAACTAGGAAGCTAGCTGCAGGTTGCTCAAAGCACAGCTTTGAGGTTGCAAATAAAACTGACGTGGTTTGAAGAGATTTTCGAAGAGTATTAAAAGTATTCTTCTGAAATCCCACATAGCTTTCTCTTATATTTTGTGATAAAATAGGCTCAATCTATTTCTAGGAGGATCAGATATGATTTCTACTATTGGTATTGTTAGTTTATCTAGTGGCATTATCGGAGAGGACTTTGTCAAACACGAAGTAGACTTGGGTATCCAACGTCTCAAGGATCTGGGACTCAATCCTATCTTTTTGCCCCATTCGTTAAAAGGATTAGACTTTATCAAGGACCATCCTGAAGCTCGTGCAGAGGATTTGATTCATGCCTTTTCTGATGATAGCATCGACATGATCCTATGTGCCATCGGTGGAGACGATACCTATCGCTTGCTACCTTATCTTTTTGAAAATGACCAACTCCAAAAGGTTATCAAACAAAAAATTTTTCTTGGCTTCTCGGATACAACCATGAACCACCTCATGTTGCATAAATTAGGAATCAAGACTTTTTATGGTCAATCCTTTTTAGCAGACATTTGTGAATTAGACAAAGAAATGCTAGCCTATAGCCTTCACTACTTTAAAGAATTGATTGAGACGGGAAGAATTTCAGAAATCCGCCCTAGTGACGTTTGGTATGAGGAACGAACTGATTTTAGTCCCACGGCCCTGGGAACACCTCGTGTCAGTCATACAAATACAGGTTTTGACTTGTTGCAAGGAAGTGCCCAGTTCGAGGGGAAAATCCTCGGTGGTTGCCTCGAATCCCTCTACGATATCTTTGACAACTCTCGATACGCAGATAGCACGGAGCTCTGCCAAAAATACAAACTTTTCCCTGACTTGTCAGACTGGGAAGGGAAAATCCTCTTGCTCGAAACAAGCGAAGAAAAGCCTAAGCCAGAAGACTTCAAAAAGATGTTGCTAACTTTAAAGGACACTGGCATATTCGCGGTCATCAATGGACTCTTGGTCGGAAAACCTATGGATGAAACTTTCCATGACGACTATAAAGAGGCACTATTGGATATCATTGACAGCAATATCCCGATTGTCTATAATCTGAATGTCGGCCACGCAACTCCAAGAGCAATTGTACCCTTTGGGGTCCATGCTCATGTAGATGCACAGGAACAAGTCATTCTCTTTGACTATAACAAATAAAGCTGGGAAAAGTTTCTCAGCTTTTTTCTCGGTATCATTACTGGCATTTTCATCACATATTACAGTATATTGAAACTAGAATAGTACACCTCTACTTCTAAAACATTGTTAGAAATCGATTTGTCCTGTTCTCATTTCATTTTACTATACTGATAGCTAAAATGATTAAGGAGAGGCTGTTGCTTAACATGTGAACAAGTAGGGGATAGTAGATATTCTCTTTTTCTTTCACATAAATAATAGAAAAGGCAAGGCCTCCACCTAAGTAACCAACTGCACCAATCCACTCTGATAGAGCCAAACTGTGCATATGAGTCAGAGCAAAAACAAGTCCTACCAGAATAATGCTTAGTAAACCTGGCAACCGTTCCTGCAAGTAATGCAATAAGACCTGACGGAAAAATAATTCTTCTACCAGAGGTCCAATGACACAAGCAAAAACAGCTATCAGTAGTGGTTGTTCTTGAAAGGTACTTTGAATATTAGACTGATTTAGACCTTGTCCATCTAATCCCACAAACTGCTTCAACATCTCTGATACAAATTCAAAGACAACAGTCATCAGAATGAGAAAGAGCCATCCTGTTAAGACGCCAAAGAAGAATTTTCTTTTAGTCTTTCTAATCTCCTTCCATTGTTGGATCAATCTATCCTTGAACAAGAAGGAGCCATATAAAGCTAAAACTACATAAACAAGATAATTTGCAATGACAGATGGCATTAAAGAAGCCAGCAATTTAACGCCATCAAACACAAAGAGGATTGTATAGAGAATCGCAAAAATCAGAATTCCCTTATTTTTGTTAGACATCATTTAAGACCTTTCCACTCACAATCATTCTCGTGGTCATCAACTAGCCCTGCAGCCTGTAGAAAAGACAATACGGCGACTGGGCCTGTGAACTTGAAGTCTCGTTTTTTGAGATCTTTGGCTAATTTCTCAGATAAGGGTGTTTTAGCTGGGGCTTGGCGATAATCAGGAACATCGTTAACGACAGTTTTCCCCTCAACAAAAGACCAAAGATAGGCATCAAAAGAGCCGTACTCTGCCTGTAACTGTAGAAAAGCTTGGGCGTTAGCGCGTGTAGCAAAAATCTTGGCTCTATTTCGAATGATAGCTGGATTCTCCAGCATGGCTTCCAATTCAGTGTCAGTCATCTCTGCGACTGAGTGAATTTGATAGCTATGAAAGGCTTCTCGGAAAGCTTGGCGTTTGTTGAGTACCGTTTCCCAAGACAGGCCTGCCTGATAGGTTTCCATACACAACAACTCAAACAATGCTTGGTCATCATGGAGGGGCTGGCCCCACTCCTCATCATGATAGGCGATGTAGAGCGGGTTGGTCATCTTGACCCACGAACAACGTTTTGTCATTCTCTGCTCCTATTTGACCAACATTTTAAGGGCCGACTTGATATAGTTCTCAGCTGTATCTGTCGTTCCTTCAAAGAATTTCTTGATTTTCTTGAGCTCTGTTGCCTTGTAGCCCAGAGCCAACATGGCTTCCATAGCTTCTTCCAATTCTTGGTTTTCAGCACTTGCTTGCACTGCGACCTTGGCAGGAAGGTCATCTCCTGCAACTACTACCTTGCCTTCCAAGTCCAGCACCATCTGCTGGGCTGTTTTCTTGCCAATTTTAGGGAACTTGGTCAAGTAGGTGATGTTCTTGGTTTCAATGGCTTGAACCAAGCCAGCATTGTCATCAGCAGCGATAATAGCAAGAGCTGATACAGGACCAATCCCAGAGACCGAAATTAGACTAAGAAAGAGCTTTTTCTCATCCTCTGAGCGAAATCCATAAAGCAAATGGGCGTCCTCACGCACAACCTGATGCACATAAATCTGAGCCTCCTGATTAACCTGACCTGAATAGGCATAAGGATTGGCCACATGCAGGATATAACCAATACCATTGGTTTCAAGAACAATGTATTTGGCAGTAATTTTGGTAATGATTCCTTTTAAATATGCGTACATAGTGTTCCTTCTCTCTTATTTCGTTTATCTAGTATATCATATTTTCTTTATCCGAGGAGCGAGAATCGATTATCACAAATACAGTATATCAAAAACAATCGGTATTTATCTGTTGACATATTCAAAATTAAGTACTATAATCATCTGTAATTGAATAACTATCTTCAGGGCAGGGTGCAATTCCCTACCGGTGGTATAGCCCACGAGCCGAAAGGCATGATTTGGTGAAATTCCAAAGCCGACAGTATAGTCTGGATGAAAGAAGATAAAAGTATATTTGTGCTTTTTGCGTGCTCTGAAATGATTACTTGTCATTTCAGAGCATTTTTGTTAATCGCATAAGTTTTCTTTTGTATGCCTTGAGTAGTCCCCTATTCAAGGTATATTTTTTTGGAGGTAGTGAGATGAGCGATTCAAAATATATGAAATTAGCAATAAAACTGGCACAAAAAGGGGCTGGTTACGTCAATCCCAATCCTATGGTTGGCGCAATTATTGTAAAAGATAATCACATTATCGGACAAGGTTATCATGAGTTTTTTGGTGGCCCACATGCTGAGAGAAATGCTCTTAAAAACTGTAGAGAATCCCCTGTCGGAGCGACGCTTTATGTAACACTTGAACCCTGTTGTCACTTCGGGAAAACACCTCCCTGTATAGATGCTATAATCGATAGTGGTATTACAAGAGTAGTCATTGGAAGCCTAGACTGTAATCCTATTGTATCTGGAGAAGGAGTAAAGATACTTGAGGAAAATAATCTTCAAGTTACTGTTGGAATTTTAGAAAATGAGTGTCTTAACTTAATAAAAAGTTTTAGAAAGTATATTACCCAGCATGTACCCTATGTTTTTATGAAATATGCAATGACAATGGATGGAAAAATAGCCACTAAAACAAATCAATCCAAATGGATTACTGAAGAAGAGGCAAGAAAGCATGTGCATCAGTTACGACACCATGTTAGTGCAATTATGGTGGGAGTCAATACTGTTATTCAAGACGATCCTTTGCTGACATGTAGATTGGAGGAAGGGAAAAATCCTATCCGTATCATATGCGATACACATTTACGAACTCCTCTTACCTCTAAAATCGTAAAAACAGCAAATGATATTAAAACTTACATTGCCACTTCCTCTGAAGACAAAAATAAAATGAAGCTATATCAAAATCATGGCTGTGAAATACTTTCCATAAAGAAAAAAGGAAATCATATAGACTTATCGAGTTTAATGCAACATCTAGGAAACATGCAGATTGATAGCCTAGTTCTAGAAGGGGGCAGTCTAATGAATTGGAGTGCTTTGGAACAACAAATTGTTGATGAGCTGAAAATATATATTGCACCAAAAATTTTTGGAGGCAGTGCCAAGTTTCCTGTCGGAGGTGAAGGCATTTCTTTGCCAAATGACGCTATTAGATTGAAACCTTATGCTTTTTCTCAAATAGGAAATGACTATCTCATAGAAAGTGAAGTGATTTATCCATGTTCACAGGAATAATTGAAGAAATCGGAAAAGTTGAAAGAATACAGAAAGACTCTCGTAATTGTAAACTATCAATTAAAGCCTCAAAAATATTAACGGATATCCATTTAGGCGATAGTATAGCAGTAAATGGTATCTGTCTTACAGTTACTCATTTCAATCATCAATCCTTTACAGTTGATGTAATGAATGAAACATGGAGTCGAACAGCTCTTACTCTATTAAAACATGGAAGTGAGGTGAATCTAGAAAGAGCCTTATCTGTCAACGGTCGACTTGGGGGTCACGTCGTTACAGGACACATTGATGGTACAGGAAAAATCTCGTCAATAAAAAAAGATAATAATGCTGTATGGTATCAAATCAACACACAAAAAGAAATTTTAGATTTAATAGTTGAAAAAGGATCTATTACAATTGACGGCATTAGTCTGACTGTCGCTAAAGTCTCCAAAGTAAACTTTTCAGTATCTGTTATCCCTCATACCTTGGAACAAACCATTCTTAAGAGTAAACAAGTCGGGAGTACAGTAAATCTTGAAAATGATATCTTAGGTAAATATGTGCAAAAACTGATGGATAACTCTCCAAAATCAGAAATATCTAAGGAACTATTATATCAAAATGGATTTTAGCAGAAAGGATAATCAGTCAATGGAATATCGAAAAATACAAGAAGCATTAGAAGCATTGCAGAAGGGACGACTTGTTCTTGTTATAGACGACAAGGATAGAGAAAATGAAGGAGACTTAATTTGTTCTGCACAAGCAGCTACAACAGAAAATGTTAATTTTATGGCTACTTATGCCAAAGGATTAATTTGTATGCCTATGAGCGAAAGTTTAGCTAATCAATTAATGCTTTCACCTATGGTTGAAAACAATACAGATAATCATAAGACTGCTTTTACAGTTTCAATTGATTATAAAGAAACGACCACAGGTATTTCTGCCGAGGAAAGAGGACTGACCGCACGTATGTGTGTAGCTGAAGATATAACACCCTCTGATTTTCGCAGGCCAGGACACATGTTTCCTTTAATTGCAAAAAAAGGTGGTGTCCTAGAAAGAAATGGACACACAGAAGCAACTGTTGATTTATTAAAATTAGCTGGACTAAAAGAGTGTGGCCTATGTTGTGAAATAATGAATCATGATGGCAAAATGATGAGAACAGATGATTTAATTCAGTTCTCGAAGAAACACAACATTCCACTAATTACCATCAAAGAATTACAAGAATATAGAAAAGTATATGATCAGCTGGTAGAACGAGTTTCAACTGTCAATATGCCTACTAGATACGGTAATTTCAAAGCAATTAGCTATATAGATAAACTAAATGGGGAACATCATCTTGCTCTTATTATGGGAAACATAGAGGATGAAGCCAATGTATTATGTCGGGTCCACTCCGAATGTTTAACAGGAGATGTTTTAGGCTCTTTACGTTGCGATTGTGGACAGCAATTCGATAAAGCTATGAAAATGATTGTTGAGAATGGTTCGGGTGTCTTACTTTACTTGCGACAGGAGGGACGAGGAATTGGACTTATCAATAAATTAAAAGCCTATCATTTACAAGATCAAGGCATGGATACTCTTGATGCCAATCTTGCATTAGGCTTTGAAGGTGATTTAAGAGAATATCATATTGGAGCACAAATGCTTAAAGATCTGGGACTTCAGTCACTTCATTTACTGACAAATAATCCTGACAAGGTTGAACAGTTAGAAAAATATGGAATTACCATTTCCAGTAGAATATCAATCGAAATAGAAGCCAATCCTTACGATAGTTTTTATTTAGAAACAAAGAAAAATCGAATGGGTCACATTTTAAATATGGAGGAAAAATAAATGAACACTTATGAAGGTAATTTAGTAGCGAACGATATTAAAATCGGTATTGTTGTAGCGAGATTTAATGAATTTATAACTTCAAAATTATTATCTGGAGCACTAGATAATCTCAAAAGAGAGAATGTAAACGAGAAAGATATCGAGGTAGCCTGGGTTCCAGGAGCTTTTGAAATACCTCTGATTGCATCAAAAATGGCAAAAAGTAAAAAATATGATGCAATTATCTGCTTGGGAGCTGTCATTAGAGGGAGTACAAGTCATTATGATTATGTATGTAGTGAGGTATCTAAGGGAATCGCCCAAATCAGTTTAAATAGCGAAATCCCAGTTATGTTTGGTGTGCTAACGACAGATACAATTGAACAAGCCATAGAACGAGCTGGTACTAAAGCAGGAAATAAGGGTTCTGAGTGTGCACAAGGAGCTATTGAAATGGTCAACCTAATTCGTACATTAGACGCATAGAACAGACTCTACTTTTAGACGAATAAAAAAACTTGGCAAAATCGCAATTTAATACTCTGTGAAAATCATAGAGCAAACTAGGAAACCAGTCGCAGAGTGGTAAAACACAACTTCGATGTTACAGACAAAACTGGCAAAATTAGCTCAAAACACTGTTTTGAGATTACTGATAAAACTGACGTCGTTTAAAAAGAGTTTCGAAAAGAATTAGGAAAAAATGAAGTAACTATTTCCATGATAAAACGCATAAAATCAAGGTTTTTGAACACCTGATTTTATGCGTTTTTCTGATTTTGAAAATTTTTCCCAGACTTTTTTATACTTTTAATATTTCCCCAACTCACGGAGACTGGTGTGATTTTCCTGAATACGTCGGAACATCTTTTCCATATCCGACTTGGTAAAATGCACCAAGACAGGACGTCCGTGAGGACAGTTATAGGGATTGTCACATTGAGAAAGCTGATAGAGGAGTTGTCTAGCTGAATGATCATCAATACGATGATTGGCCTTGATAGATCGCTTGCAAGACATCATGATAGCCAGCTCTGCTCGGTATTTCTTGATAGAAACTTCCTTGGTCAAAAGGAGCATGTCGCACATCTCATAGATGCCTGATTCAATCTCTTCTTCTGCCATCCAAATAGGATGTTCACGTAGAATAAATTGATTTTCTCCGTACTCTGCTAGAAAGACGCCCACTTCCTCTAAGAGAGGCATTCTTTCCTTGAGACGCAGGGCATCATCCGCAGGAAATTCAAAGATATAGGGCACTAGGAGTTGCTGCTGGCTCTGGTCAACATTGCCAATGCTTTCACGGTACTCCTCGTACTTGACCCGTTCCTGAGCAGCGTGCTGATCTATGATGTAAAGTCCATCTCGCCCTTGGGCAAAGAGATAAGTCCCGTGCATTTGTCCGAAAAACTCCAACTCTGGGAAGCTGGATGCTTCTTCTCGCTCCAGTTTGTCATAAGCCTTATCGATGCTAGCAAGATCTAACTCTGGATGGTCTAGCTGGTCGTAGTTAGCAGGTTTTCTCTCTGCAAAATGCAGTTTTGCTGGCTTGGTCAATCGGTCCAAGGTTTCCTTGGCAAACAGGGTCAAATCCTGCCCTTCATCAGTCAATTCTACCTGATAATCAGCCACCTCAGCTTGACTAGGTATTGTCGGCTCAGTTTTCTCATAGTAGAGCGTATTTTCTTTGAGTGGGAGAATAGTTTGCTCCACCTTCTCACGATTACGCACGGTCGATTTGGCAAGATTTTCCAAGGCATCTGGAATCAAGGTTTGTTCCTTGAGACTATTTGCAATAGCTTCTGAGACCAACGTCATCAGTTCTTTTTCCTTGGAAATCCGCACCTCTTGCTTGGTTGGATGCACATTGACATCCGCTAGATAAGGGTCGATATGGATGTGAATGACAGCCAGTGGAAAACGTCCAACCATAAGCTTGCTTCCGAAACCATCCAAAATAGCACGATTGAGCAGGAAGTTCTTGATATAACGACCATTGATGAAGAGGCTGATATAATTGCGGTTAGCCCGAGTCAACTCAGGCAAGGACACAAAACCTGAAATTTCGAAATCTAGGTCAGAGTTCTCAATTTCAATCATCTTCTTGGCACTGACCAAACCGTAAATCCCTGCGATTGCTTGGCGCAATTGACCAGTCCCTGCTGTCCGCGTCATTTCCTTGCCATCACTGATCAAACTAAAAGAAATCTCAGGATGGGCCAAACCCAGACGGTTGACAATATCAATGATATGAGACAGCTCCGCTTGCTGACTCTTCATATACTTGAGGCGGGCAGGCGTGTTGAAGAAGAGATCCTCTACACAAACCTTGGTTCCCACAGGACTAGTCGCTGGGATGACTTCCTCAACTTCACCCCCACGCGCGACTAACTTGGTTCCGTGACTTGCGCCCTCAACTGCTGTCAAAAGAGTTAAAACGCTGACGGATGCGATAGAAGGCAGAGCTTCACCACGAAAACCAAGCGTCCGAATCCGAAAAAGATCTGCTTGATTTTTTATCTTACTGGTCGCATGGCGACGCAGGGCTAATTCTACTTCATCGTGGGCAATTCCATGACCATTATCTGTGATTTGGATTTTCTTGAGACCAGCTTCCTCAATCTCAATGATAATCTGACTAGAGCCCGCGTCAATGGCATTTTCTACCAACTCTTTGACCACACTGGCAGGACGTTCAATGACCTCCCCAGCTGCAATCTGGTTTGCCAACACCTCTGGTAATTCAATAATATGAGACATCTTTCAGCCCCTTTCCGTATCTATTTTCCTAGAAATTGATAGTGCTATTATACCATATTTCAGAAAGGACAGAAAAGCAAGCGCCACATAGGAGCCAAATTCCTCCACATAGACAAAGGCCCTTGCCATAGGCTGTAAAATAGTGTTTAATAAAGGTGTACAAGAAGTGATCACAATTTTGTATAAAAAACAAGGAGAGAAATTTATGAAAGTAGAACTACAGATTAGTGAAACTTACGAAGAGGAAAAGCTGATTGTTCAAGCACCTCAGCCGACAGATAAAGTCCAGAAAGTCATCGATTTCGCAGAAAATCTGGACCAAAGAGAAAAAATCAAAGGGAAAATCGATGATCAGGTCTATCTAGTTGAGATTGGCAAGATTCAGCGCTTCTATATCGAGAATCGAAAGGTTCTAGCAGAAACCGCGAGTCAGACCTACACCATTGACTTACGACTCTATCAGGTCCTTGAAATTCTGCCAACCAATTTTATCCAAATTTCCCAATCAGAAATCATCAATATCGATTTCATCTCTCATCTCAAGCTCACCCCCAACGGCCTAGTAGAAATTTTCTTGAAAAACGAAAGCTTCACCTACTCTTCACGCCGTTATCTAAAAACCATCAAGGAGAAATTAGAACTATGAAAAAACAAATCTTTCACGACGCAGCCGCCGGTGTTCTTATCGGCCTCATCCTCTCTATCATCTTTTCACTCATTTATGCACCAAATACCTACGCACCGCTCAATCCCTACTCTCTCATCGGCCAAGTGATGACTCAACATCAGGTTCACGGTGCCCTGGTCTTGCTCTACTGTACTCTTATCTGGGCAGCCATCGGTATTCTCTTCAACTTTGGTAAACGATTATTCAGCCGTGACTGGAGCATGCTTCGTGCGACGCTTTCCCATTTCTTCCTCATGCTGGCTGGCTTTATCCCACTGGCAACTCTGGCAGGTTGGTTCCCTTTCCACTGGTTCTTCTATCTCCAGCTCATTATCGAGTTTGCGATTGTCTATCTCATCATCTGGGCTATTCTCTATAAAAGAGAGGCTAAAAAAGTGGATCACATCAATCAACTCTTGAAGCATAAAAAGTAAGAACCTCATAATAAGCAAAGCCGAGAAAGAAACTTCTCGGTTTTTCTTTATCCTGCTGCACCTTATACTCAATGAAAATCAAAGAGCAAACTAGGAAGCTAGCCGCAGGTTGCTCAAAACATTGTTTTGAGGTTGTGGATA